>NZ_JBOFOC010000008.1:0-16659 GCF_051659245.1 Microbulbifer sp. | reverse complement strand
AGCGCGGCCAGGTCCTGGCCAAGCCGGGTTCCATCACCCCGCACACCAAATTCGAAGCGGAAGTGTACGTACTGTCGAAGGACGAAGGCGGCCGTCACACCCCCTTCTTCAAGGGCTACCGTCCGCAGTTCTACTTCCGCACCACCGACGTCACTGGCGCCTGTGAACTGCCGGAAGGCACCGAAATGGTCATGCCGGGCGACAACGTACAGATGAAAGTCACCCTGATCGCCCCTATCGCCATGGAAGAAGGCCTGCGCTTCGCGGTTCGCGAAGGCGGCCGTACCGTTGGCGCGGGCGTTGTGGCCAAAATCATCGAGTAAGCTGGGCGCGGGACGCCAGCCCGTCTGCGGGTCGAAAGGCCCGCAAAATACCCGTTGATCGAGGGCGGATCTGGTGCTAGACTCCGCTCCCTTGTTTTTCGGTCGCTGATGCAAAAATGTGCAGTGGCGTCCGGTTGTTCTTAGGCCAGTGGCTCAATTGGTAGAGCATCGGTCTCCAAAACCGAGGGTTGGGGGTTCGAGTCCCTCCTGGCCTGCCATTTCCAGATGCTGGTTTCTAGAGAGTAGAAACTAGAAAGGCTTCTGTATATGAATGCTAAAGTAGAGGCGAAAACCTTTCGTCTTGATGGCCTGAAGTGGCTGCTGGTGGTGTTGTTGGTTGGCACCGCGGTGGCGGGCAATTCCTATTACGCCGATTTCCCCCTTCTCTACCGCGTGCTGGCGATTGTTGCGCTCTGCCTGGTAGCGCTGGGTGTTGCGGTCAATACCGCCAAGGGCAATGCCTTTTGGAATCTCCTGCGGGAGGCCCAGACAGAGGTGCGGCGGGTTGTCTGGCCGAGCCGCCAGGAGGCGACGCAGACCACGCTGATCGTGGTGGTGATTACGTTGATTACGGCGCTGATCCTGTGGGCGCTGGATTCCGCCCTGGGTTGGGCGGCATCCAAGGTTATCGGCTAAAGGTTGACGCATGGCTAAGCATTGGTACGTGGTTCAGGCTTACTCCGGCTATGAGAAGCGCGTTGCGTCTTCCCTGAAGGAGCGCATCGAGCTGCACGAAATGGATCACTTGTTCGGCGAGGTGCTGGTGCCCACCGAAGAGGTGGTTGAGATGCGCGCCGGACAAAAGCGCAAGAGCGAGCGCAAGTTCTTCCCCGGCTATGTGCTGGTGGAGATGGAACTGAACGACGATACCTGGCACTTGGTGAAAGAGACCCCGCGCGTGCTGGGTTTTATCGGCGGCAAGGCGGACAGGCCGGCGCCGATCACCGATCGCGAAGCCCAGGCTATCCTGAATCGCATCGACGACTCTGTCGACAAGCCCAAACCCAAGACTCTGTTCGAGCCCGGCGAGATGGTGCGGGTCACCGACGGGCCGTTCAACGACTTCAATGGTGTGGTGGAAGAGGTCAACTACGAGAAGAGCCGCCTGCGTGTGGCGGTGTTGATCTTCGGCCGCTCCACCCCGGTAGAACTGGAGTTCGGTCAGGTAGAGAAGTCCTGAGTGAATCCGGCAGGGCCGGACTCATGAAATTTGCCCCCTTTCGCTCTGTGGCGAAAGGGGGCTTTCGCGTCTCTGCGCGTCCATGCGTTCGTGGAGACACCCGGGGAGCCGAGCGCTGCAGTCCAATCTGTTCAGCGCAGGCGCTAGACCCATCAAGGATTGACGCATTTTTGCGCAAATCCTCACAGGAGAGCTGTAATGGCTAAGAAAATCGAAGCTTACATCAAGCTGCAAGTCAAGGCCGGTCAGGCCAACCCGAGCCCGCCCGTCGGCCCCGCGCTGGGTCAGCACGGCGTGAACATCATGGAGTTCTGTAAGGCGTTCAACGCCCAGACTCAGAATATCGAGCCGGGCCTGCCGGTGCCGGTAGTGATCTCTGTGTACAGCGATCGCTCCTTCACCTTCATTATGAAGTCCCCGCCTGCCGCAGTACTGCTGCGCAAGGCCGCGAAGATCAAGAGTGGTTCCGGTCGCCCGAACACCGACAAGGTGGGCAAGGTAACCCGTGCCCAGTTGGAAGAAATCGCTACTGTCAAAATGGCAGACCTGACTGCATCCGATATGGACGCGGCCGTGCGCACTATCGCCGGGTCCGCACGCAGTGCCGGTATCGAAGTGGAGGGACTGTAAGTGGCTAAGTTGAGCAAGCGCCAGCGCGCTATCGCTGAGAAAGTGGAAGCCGGAAAAGCCTACGGCATCGACGATGCACTGGTCCTGCTGAAAGAGCTGTCCAATGTGAAGTTTGCGGAAACCGTGGACGCCTCCATCAATTTGGGTATCGATCCGCGCAAATCCGATCAGGCGGTTCGCGGCGCCACCACCCTGCCTCACGGCACCGGTAAGGATGTGCGCGTAGCCGTGTTCACCCAGGGTGCCAACGCCGATGCAGCAAAAGAAGCCGGCGCCGACCTGGTGGGTATGGACGAACTGGCGGCCGAAGTGAAGGCCGGCAAGATGGATTTCGACGTGGTGATCGCCTCCCCGGACGCGATGCGCGTTGTCGGCCAACTGGGCCAGATCCTCGGTCCCCGCGGCCTGATGCCGAACCCGAAGACCGGCACTGTGACTCCGGATGTGGTTACTGCGGTGAAAAACGCCAAGGCCGGCCAGGTGCGATTCCGCGCCGACAAGGGCGGCATTATCCACGGTGGTATCGGTAAGGTGAGCTTTGATCCGAAAGCGATCAAGGAGAACCTGGAGGCGCTGGTGGCGGATCTGAAGAAGGTCAAGCCCGCGTCCGCCAAGGGTGTCTACCTGAAGAAGATCACCCTGAGCACCACCATGGGTCCGGGCCTGACCATCGACCAGGCCTCCCTGAGCATTTAACTGCTGGGAGCGCCGAGCTCCAGCTCGGCTTGCGGGCCGAAGGCCCGCTGTTTCCTCGCAAAACCGAACTTTGGGGTCCGCTATGCACTGCACAGCGGGCCGTCAAAGACCGTAGGTGCCGCGCGAACACCGGTTCGCAGGCTTAATCCGGACGGAGAGTCCGAACCTACGCAGACGGTGTGCCCAAACCAGTATTTTTGCTGGATTTGAGCTGCCGGAACGGGATCGGGAGCGGTATTCCCGGTCTTTTTTCAAATCCAGGAGTGACACTATGGCTATTGGACTCGAAGACAAGAAAGCGATTGTCGCAGAAGTCCAGCAAGCTGCTGAGGGCGCCCTGTCGGCGGTGATCGCGGATTCCCGCGGCGTTACCGTGAACGACATGACCGCCCTGCGCAAAGAGGCTCGCGAGAACGGCGTTTGGTTGAAAGTCGTCCGCAACACTCTGGCGCGTCGCGCTCTTGCCGGTACCGAATACGAATGTCTCCTAGAGAAGTTCGTCGGCCCCAGCCTGATTGCCTTTTCCAACGAACACCCGGGTGCCGGTGCGCGCATCCTGTCGGCGTTCGCAAAGGGAAATGACAAGCTGGAGCTGAAAGGTGCCGCCTTCGAAGGCGCTGTCGCCGATGTCGCCTTGTTGGCAACCCTGCCGACATACGACGAAGCGATCGCCAAACTGATGAGCGTGTTGAAAGAAGCATCTGCTGGCAAGCTGGTCCGCACCATTGCGGCCATTCGCGACCAGAAAGAGCAGGAAGCGGCCTGATTCACTATTGAACGGCTGTCTTTTCAATGAATTTACGAGCAGCCCGCTGCTCAAACAAATTGGGTACTGACTCATGTCTCTGACTAAAGAAGATATCATCAACGCAGTTGCTGAAATGTCCGTGAAGGACGTTGTCGAGCTGATCGAAGCGATGGAAGAGAAGTTCGGCGTAACTGCCGCTGCTGCGGTTGTAGCCGGCCCGGCTGCCGGTGAAGCGGCTGCGGAAGAGAAGGACGAGTTCGACGTAATCCTGGCTTCCGCCGGCGAGAAGAAAGTAAACGTGATCAAGGCGGTTCGCGGCATCACCGGCCTGGGCCTGAAGGAAGCCAAGGCGCTGGTAGACGGCGCTCCGGCTCCGCTGAAAGAAGGCGTGAGCAAGGACGAAGCCGAAGAGGCGAAGAAGCAGCTGGAAGAAGCTGGCGCAACGGTAGAGCTGAAGTAATTCGGTTGTTGCGCAGCCGCCCGGCGTTTTTTGCGACGGGTGGCGACAAGGCTGGTGGACTTTTGTCCGCCGGCCTTTTTGCCGTTTTCGGCAGTGAGGTTTTCGGGCTTCTCAGTGTGTTTTTTGATTGAAGAAAATGTGACCGCTGAGACAACAGATACACCTTAACGCACTCTGTGCGCCGCTGAAAAGCGCAAGTGCTCGAGAGATTTCCGACCAGTGCAGTGAAGACTGTATTGCTCAGAGGCTTCTCGCCCGGAGGTGGAAAACCGAAAGGAAAACCGGGGTCAGAGTAAAATTGGAAAACCGGGGTCAGAGTAAAATTATTTTTAATGGCGCAGCCATTCAATTTTTCAAATTGGAAAATGATTTTACTCTGACCCCGGTTTTCCACTCTGGCCCCGGCTTTCCCGGTTTTCCCACGAAGTCTTGTCACCGATCAAGCTGGGGAATATGAATGGCTTACTCATACACTGAGAAAAAACGTATCCGCAAGGATTTTGGCAAACTGCCGAAGGTCATGGATGTGCCTTTCCTGCTTGCGATACAGCTGGACTCCTATCGCAAATTTACACAGGCCGACAAGCGCCCCGATGACCGGCTGGATATCGGGCTGCAGGCGGCGTTCAAGTCCGTATTTCCAATTGTCAGCTATTCCGGCAACGCCGCTCTGGAGTATGTGAGCTACCAGCTGGGCAAGCCGGCGTTCGATGTCAAGGAGTGCACCCTGCGCGGTGTCACTTACGCCTGCCCTCTGCGGGTGCGCGTGCGCCTGATCATCTACGACAAAGAGTCTGCAAGTAAGTCCATCAAGGACATCAAAGAGCAGGAAGTGTACATGGGCGAGATTCCGCTCATGACGGATAACGGTACCTTCGTGATCAACGGTACCGAGCGCGTGATTGTTTCCCAGCTGCACCGCTCCCCGGGTGTATTCTTCGATCACGACAAGGGCAAGACCCACTCCTCAGGCAAACTGTTGTACGCCGCGCGCGTGATCCCCTACCGCGGCTCCTGGCTGGACTTCGAGTTCGACCCGAAAGACCTGGTCTATGTGCGCATCGACCGCCGCCGCAAACTGCCGGCGACCATCCTGCTGCGCGCCCTGGGCTACGGCTCCCAGGAAATGCTGGAAATGTTTTTCGAGACCAGCAGATTCGAACTGCACGAGGACAATGTCAGCCTGGAGCTGATCCCCTCGCGCCTGCGCGGTGACGTCGCCTCTTTCGATATCAAGGACGGCAAGGGCAAGGTGATCGTCGAGGATGGCCGCCGCATTACCCCGCGCCATATCCGCCAGTTGGAAAAGGCCGGCGTGGAGCGTCTGGAGGCACCGCTGGACTACCTCTACGGCCGCGTACTGGCCCACGACATCGTGGACGAGTCCACCGGCGAAGTGGCGGTCGAGTGCAACACCGAAATCACCGAAGAGGTGCTGGGCAAGCTGAAGGCGCTGAATATCAGCAAATTCGAAACCCTGTACACCAACGACCTGGATCGCGGCCCGTTTGTTTCCGACACCCTGCGCGCCGACCCGTCGCGTACCCAACTGGAAGCGCTGGTGGAAATCTACCGCATGATGCGCCCCGGCGAACCGCCCACCAAGGAGTCCGCCGAGTCCCTGTTCGACAACCTCTTCTTCACCGAAGAGCGCTACGACCTGTCCGCGGTCGGCCGCATGAAGTTCAACCGCCGCCTGGGGCGGGAGGACGAGACCGGCGCGGGCACCCTGAGCAAGGAAGATATCGTCGACGTCCTCAAGACGCTGATCGATATCCGCAACGGCCAGGGCATGGTGGACGACATTGACCACCTGGGTAACCGCCGTGTGCGCTCCGTGGGCGAAATGGCCGAAAACCAGTTCCGTGTGGGCCTGGTACGGGTCGAGCGCGCGGTGAAAGAGCGCCTGTCCATGGCCGAATCCGAGGGCCTGATGCCCCAGGACCTGATCAACGCCAAGCCGGTGGCGGCGGCGGTGAAGGAGTTCTTCGGCTCCTCGCAGCTGTCCCAGTTTATGGACCAGAACAACCCGCTGTCGGAAGTGACCCACAAGCGCCGCGTCTCCGCTCTCGGCCCCGGCGGCCTGACCCGCGAGCGCGCCGGCTTCGAGGTGCGCGACGTGCACCCGACCCACTACGGCCGCGTGTGCCCGATCGAGACCCCGGAAGGTCCGAACATCGGCCTGATCAACTCTCTGGCCACCTATGCCCGCGCCAACCACTACGGTTTCCTGGAGAGCCCCTACCGCAAGGTGGTAAACGGCCAGGTGACCGACGAGATCGAATATCTGTCCGCGATCAACGAGGCCAACTTCGTGATCGCCCAGGCGTCCGCGGCGGTGGATGATCAGGGCCGCTTTACCGACGATCTGGTGAGCGTGCGGCACCAGAACGAATTCTCCCTGAAGACGCCGGACGAAATCCAGTATATGGACGTGTCCGCGCGCCAGGTGGTTTCAGTAGCCGCGGCCATGATCCCGTTCCTGGAGCACGACGATGCGAACCGCGCACTCATGGGCTCGAACATGCAGCGTCAGGCAGTGCCGACCCTGCGCGCCGAGAAGCCGCTGGTGGGCACCGGAATGGAGCGCACCGTGGCGCGCGACTCCGGCGTCTGTGTGGTGGCCAGGCGCGGCGGCGTGATTGAGCGTGTGGATGCCAGCCGAGTGGTGGTGCGCGTCGCTGACGAAGAAGTGGAAGCGGGTGAGGCCGGTGTGGATATCTACGGCCTCACCAAGTACACCCGCTCCAACCAGAACACCTGCATCAACCAGCGCCCGATCGTGAAAACCGGCGACGTGGTGGAGCGCGGCGATATCCTCGCCGACGGCCCCTCTGTGGACCTGGGCGAGCTGGCCCTGGGCCAGAATATGCGCATCGCGTTCATGCCCTGGAACGGCTACAACTTCGAGGACTCCATCCTGGTTTCCGAGCGCGTGGTGCAGGAGGACCGCTTCACCACCATCCATATCCAGGAGCTGACCTGTATCGCCCGCGACACCAAGCTGGGCAGTGAGGAGATCACCGCGGATATCCCCAACGTGGGCGAATCCGCGCTGAACAAGCTGGACGAGTCCGGCATCGTGTACATCGGCGCGGAAGTGGGTCCGGGCGACATCCTGGTGGGCAAGGTAACGCCGAAGGGCGAGGCCCAGCTGACCCCGGAGGAGAAACTGCTGCGCGCCATCTTCGGCGAGAAGGCGTCCGACGTGAAGGACACCTCCCTGCGCGCCCCCAGCGGGGCCCGCGGCACCGTGATCGACGTGCAGGTGTTCACCCGTGACGGCCTGCAGAAAGACCAGCGCTCCATCGATATCGAGAAGGCGCAGCTGGACGAAGTGCGCAAGGACCTGAACGAGGAATACCGCATCGTCGAGGCGGCCACTTTCGAGCGCCTGCAGGCGGCGCTGGAAGGCCAGAAGGCCGCCGGCGGCAAGGGCGTCAAGAAGGGCGACGTGCTCACCGCGGAGGTGTTGTCCCAACTGGCGCGGGAGGACTGGTTCAAGCTGCGCATGGGCGAAGAGAGCCTGAACGAGCAGTTGGAGAAAGCCGAGGCCCAACTGAAGGAGCGCCGCAAGCTGCTCGACGAAGCCTTCGAGGACAAGAAGAAGAAACTGGAATCCGGCGACGACCTGGCGCCGGGCGTGCTGAAAATCGTCAAGGTCTATCTGGCGATCAAGCGCCGTATCCAGCCCGGCGACAAGATGGCCGGCCGCCACGGCAACAAGGGTGTTATCTCGGTGATCAAGCCGGTCGAGGACATGCCCTACGACGAAAACGGCGAGCCGGTGGACATCGTCCTCAACCCGCTGGGTGTTCCCTCGCGGATGAACGTGGGCCAGGTGCTGGAAATGCACCTGGGCATGGCCGCCAAGGGCCTGGGCGCCAAGATCGACCGCATGATCAAGGAGCAGCAGGAAGCGAAGAAAATCCGCGGATTCCTGGAGGAGGTCTATAACTCCACCGGCGGCCGGGTCGAGGAACTGGACCAGTTGTCCGATCGCGAGATCCTGGCGATGGCGGAGAACCTGCGCAGCGGCGTGCCCATGGCCACCCCGGTGTTCGACGGTGCCAACGAGCACGAGCTCAAGCAGTTGCTGCGCCTGGCGGATGTGCCGGAGTCCGGGCAGATCACCCTGCACGACGGCCGTACCGGCGACGCATTCGAGCGCCCGGTCACCGTGGGCTATATGTACATGCTCAAGCTGAACCACCTGGTGGACGACAAGATGCACGCGCGTTCCACCGGCTCCTACAGCCTGGTCACCCAGCAGCCGCTGGGCGGCAAGGCGCAGTTCGGCGGCCAGCGTTTCGGGGAGATGGAGGTCTGGGCGCTGGAAGCCTATGGCGCCGCCTACACCCTGCAGGAAATGCTCACGGTCAAATCCGACGACGTGGAAGGGCGGACCAAGATGTACAAGAACATCGTGGACTCCGATCACCGCATGGAGCCGGGAATGCCCGAATCCTTCAACGTACTGGTCAAGGAAATCCGCTCCCTCGGCATGAACTTCGAGCTGGAGCACGAGTGAGCGGAATGCGGGATAGCATTCCCGCAGCACCGGATATGTAGGATGGGCAAAGCGAAGCGTGCCCATCAAACTAGATACCTGTATCTAGAAACCTGTTTCTAGGAGAAAGGCCTTGAAAGATTTGTTAAACCTGGTGAAAGCCCAGGAACAGCTGGAAGAATTCGACGCTATCCGTATCGGCTTGGCGTCTCCGGATATGATCCGCTCCTGGTCCTACGGCGAAGTGAAGAAGCCGGAGACCATCAACTACCGCACCTTCAAACCGGAGCGCGAGGGCCTGTTCTGTGCCAAGATCTTCGGCCCGGTGAAGGACTACGAGTGCCTGTGCGGCAAGTACAAGCGCATGAAGCACCGCGGCATCATCTGCGAGAAGTGCGGTGTCGAGGTGACCAAGGCCAAGGTGCGCCGCGAGCGCATGGGCCATATCGAACTGGCCAGCCCGGTGGCGCACATCTGGTTCCTGAAATCCCTGCCGTCCCGTATCGGTCTGCTGCTGGACATGACCCTGCGCGATATCGAGCGGGTGCTGTATTTCGAATCCTATGTGGTCACCGATCCGGGCATGACCAGCCTGGAGCGCGGCCAACTGCTGAACGACGAGCAGTACTTTGAGGCGATGGAAGAGTTTGCCGACGAGTTCGAGGCCAAAATGGGCGCCGAGGCGATCCAGGAGCTGATGCACGACATCGACCTGCCGGCGGAAATCCAGCGCCTGCGCGAGGAGATCCCGGCCACCAACTCCGAGACCAAGATCAAGAAGCTGTCCAAGCGCCTGAAGCTGCTGGAGGCCTTCTACAAGTCCGGCAACGACCCTGAGTGGATGATCATGCAGGCACTGCCGGTGCTGCCGCCGGACCTGCGCCCGCTGGTGCCCCTGGACGGCGGCCGCTTCGCGACCTCCGACCTGAACGACCTGTACCGCCGGGTAATCAACCGCAACAACCGCCTGAAGCGCCTGCTCGAGCTGAACGCGCCGGATATCATCGTGCGCAATGAAAAACGCATGTTGCAGGAATCCGTGGACGCGCTGCTGGACAACGGCCGCCGCGGCCGCGCCATCACCGGTTCCAACAAGCGCCCGCTGAAGTCCCTCGCGGACATGATCAAGGGCAAGCAGGGCCGCTTCCGCCAGAACCTGCTGGGCAAGCGCGTGGATTACTCCGGCCGCTCCGTGATCGTGGTCGGCCCGACCCTGCGCCTGCACCAGTGCGGTCTGCCCAAGAAGATGGCCCTGGAGCTGTTCAAGCCGTTTATTTTCGGCAAGCTGGAAGCCCGCGGCCTGGCCACCACCATCAAGGCGGCCAAGAAAATGGTCGAGCGCGAAGAGGCGGTGGTCTGGGACATCCTCGACGAGGTGATCCGCGAGCACCCAGTGCTGCTGAACCGCGCCCCGACCCTGCACCGCCTGGGTATCCAGGCGTTCGAGCCGGTGCTGATTGAAGGCAAGGCGATCCAGTTGCACCCGCTGGTGTGTGCGGCCTATAACGCCGACTTCGACGGCGACCAGATGGCGGTGCACGTACCGCTGACCATCGAGGCGCAGCTTGAAAGCCGCGCGCTGATGATGTCCACCAATAACATCCTGTCCCCGGCCAACGGCGAGCCGATCATCGTGCCGTCCCAGGACGTGGTATTGGGCCTCTACTGGATGACCCGCGAGCGCGTCAACGACAAAGGCGAGGGCATGTTCTTCTCCGATATCAAGGAGGTGAGCCGCGCTTACTACGCCAAGCAGGTGGGTCTGCAGGCGAGGGTGAAGGTGCGCATCCGCGAGGTGATCGTCGGCGAGGACGGCGAGAAGCGCGAGCAGCGCACCATTTACGACACTACAGTCGGCCGTGCGCTGCTGTGGAATATCGTGCCGGACGGCCTCGGTTTCGACCTGGTCAACAAGGCCATGAACAAGAAGGCCATCTCGCGCATCCTCAACCAGTGCTACCGCCTGGTGGGCCTGAAGGCAACGGTCATCTTCGCCGACCAACTGATGTACACAGGTTTCGATTTCTCCACCAAGTCCGGCTCCTCCATCGGCGTGAACGACTTTGAGATCCCGGCGGCCAAGGCCGAGCTGATCGCCGCCGCGGAGGCGGAGGTGAAGGAGATCGAGAGCCAGTTCGCCTCCGGCCTGGTTACCGCCGGCGAGAAATACAACAAAGTCATCGACGTCTGGTCGCGCACCAACGACCGCGTGACCCAGTCCATGATGGACGGCATCCGCAAGGAGAAGGTGATCGACCGCGACGGCAAGGAGACCGAGCAGGACTCCTTTAACTCCGTGTACATGTACGCCGACTCCGGTGCGCGGGGTTCCGAGGCGCAGATCCGCCAGCTCGCCGGTATGCGCGGCCTGATGGCGCGTCCGGATGGCTCCATTATCGAGAACGCCATTACCGCGAACTTCCGCGAGGGTCTGAACGTACTGCAGTACTTCATCTCCACCCACGGCGCCCGCAAGGGGCTGGCGGATACCGCATTGAAGACCGCCAACTCCGGTTACCTGACCCGCCGCCTGGTGGACGTGGCCCAGGACGTGGTGGTGACCGAGCCCGACTGCGGCACCGACGACGGTCTGACCATGGCGCCGGTGATCGAGGGCGGCGACGTGATCGAATCCCTGGGCGACCGCATCCTCGGCCGCGTGGTTGCGCGCGATGTGCTCAGGCCGGGCACCGACGAGATCGCCGTATCCGCCGGTACCATGATCGACGAAGCCTGGGTCGAGCGCATCGAGACCATGGGTATCGACGAAGTGATCGTGCGCTCGCCGATTACCTGTGAGACCGCCCACGGTATCTGCTCCCAGTGCTACGGCCGCGACCTGGCTCGCGGTCACCGCGCCAATTCCGGCGAGGCGGTGGGCGTGGTCGCTGCCCAGTCCATCGGTGAGCCGGGCACCCAGCTGACCATGCGGACCTTCCACATCGGGGGTGCGGCCAGCCGCGCCTCCGCGGCGGACAGCATCCAGGTGAAGCAGCCGGGTACTGTGCGCCTGCACAATGTGAAGACGGTAAAAGCGGAGAACGGTGTCCTGGTAGCGGTGTCCCGCTCCGGTGAACTGGCCGTCGCCGACAGTGCCGGCCGCGAACGCGAACGCTACAAGCTCCCCTACGGTGCCGGCATCACCGTGGGAGAGGGCGCCGAGGTGGACGGCGGCCAGGTAGTGGCCAAGTGGGACCCGCACACCCACCCGATCATCACCGAGGTGGCCGGCTGGGTGAAACTGTCCGGCATGGAAGAGGGGCTGTCGATCCGCAAGCAGACCGACGAGATTACCGGCCTGTCCTCCATCGAGGTGATCGACCCGGCGGAGCGCCCGTCCGCGGGCAAAGACCTGCGCCCGGCGGTGACCCTGGTGGACGAGAGCGGCAACGAACTGACCCTGGCCAACAGCAACGCGCCGGCGCATTACGCGCTGCCGCCGCGGGCCATCCTCAGCCTGGCCGATGGCGACAAGGTGAATGTGGGCGATATCGTTGCGCGTATTCCGCAGGAATCCGGCGGCACCAAGGATATCACCGGCGGTCTGCCGCGGGTGGCCGACCTGTTCGAGGCGCGCAAGCCGAAGGAGCCGTCCATCCTGGCGGAGATCTCCGGGACCGTGTCGTTCGGCAAGGAAACCAAGGGCAAAGTACGTCTGCAGATCACCCCGACCGACGGCAAGCCGCTGGCGAACGGCAAGGATCACTACGAGGTGTTGATCCCGAAACACCGCCAGCTGACCGTGTTCGAAGGTGAGACCGTTGAGAAGGGTGAGGTTATTTCCGACGGTCCGTCCAACCCGCACGACATTCTGCGCCTGAAAGGCGTGGAGGAACTGGCCCGCTACATCACCAATGAAATCCAGGAGGTCTACCGCCTCCAGGGTGTGGGCATCAACGACAAGCATATCGAAGTGATCGTGCGCCAGATGCTGCGCAAGGTGGAGATCACCGAGATGGGCGATTCCGAGTTCATCAAGGGCGACCAGGTGGAGTATCAGCGGGTCATCGAGGAGAACGTGCGCCTGCGCGCCGAGGACAAGCAGCCGGCCCAGTTTGAGCGCCTGCTGCTGGGTATCACCAAGGCGTCTCTGGCCACCGAGTCCTTCCTGTCCGCGGCCTCCTTCCAGGAGACCACCCGCGTCCTCACCGAGGCGTCGGTCACCGGCAAGGAAGACCGCCTGCGCGGCCTGAAGGAAAACGTTGTTGTAGGTCGCCTGATCCCTGCGGGTACCGGCCTTGCGCACCACCTGGAGCGCAAACGCAGACGCAGCCTGCAGCTGGAGGAAACTTTCGGCGAGGGGCCGTCCGCGGCGGAAGTGGAAGCGGCACTGACCGAAGCCCTGAAGTCCTCCGGCGAATGATGAAAGCGGAATGCGGAATGCGGAATACGCGGTCTGGCTCTGTGCTGTAGGAGCGGCCGTTGGCCGCGATCCGGCTCCCGGCTAGCACCGGGGCTGATCGCGGTCGAGGAGTCGCCCTGCGGCACATGGCCAGATCGCGATTCCGCATTCAGCATTCATCATTCCGCATTGACTGGGCGCGGTCGCGCCTATAGAATGCGGCCCCCGCTTATATGGGGTGTGCTGCCCGGCTTTCAGGCCGCCAGCTGGCACACACAGACGATTGGGCCCCCGCTCTCGAAGGTGGGGGCGTTTTATTTTTGGAGTGATTTTTAATGGCAACGATCAACCAGTTGGTTCGTAAGCCGAGAAAACGCAAAGTCGAGAAAAGCGACGTTCCCGCCCTGCAGGCCAGCCCGCAGCGCCGTGGAGTCTGCACCCGCGTGTACACCACTACACCGAAGAAGCCGAACTCCGCACTGCGCAAGGTCTGCCGTGTGCGCCTGACCAACGGTTACGAAGTGACTTCGTACATCGGCGGTGAGGGCCACAACCTGCAGGAGCACAGCGTGGTGCTGATTCGCGGCGGTCGTGTAAAAGACCTGCCGGGTGTGCGCTACCACACGGTGCGAGGTGCACTGGACTGTGCCGGCGTCAACGACCGCAAGCAGGGCCGTTCCAAGTACGGCGCCAAGCGTCCCAAAGGTTGATTGACCTTTATTTGACTCATTGCGTTTCGGTTTTCCAACCGGAGTAAGGCTGAGCTCGCCGGATTGTATTGGTTTACGGCGGCGTCTCAGAGCAACCCTGAAGAGAGGCAATCCCATGCCAAGAAGACGAGTAGTCGCCAAGCGCGAAGTGCTGCCCGACCCCAAGTTCGGGAACGTCACCCTCGCCAAGTTCATGAACCACGTCATGATCAGCGGCAAGAAATCCGTTGCAGAGAGCATCGTTTACGGTGCCCTGGATATGGTTTCTGAAAAACTGAACAAAGACCCCATCGAAGTTTTCGAAGAGTCCCTGGAAAATATTGCGCCTATGGTGGAAGTAAAGTCCCGCCGCGTTGGTGGTGCGACTTACCAGGTGCCGGTAGAAGTGCGTCCCTCGCGCCGCATGGCTCTGGCAATGCGTTGGCTGGTAGAGTTCTCCCGCAAGCGCGGCGAGAAGTCCATGGCCCAGCGCCTGGCCAACGAAATGATCGACGCCTCCCAGAGCAAGGGCGGTGCGGTCAAGAAGCGTGAAGACGTGCACCGTATGGCGGAAGCCAACAAGGCGTTCTCTCACTATCGTTTTTAGGTAGTGGCGCTTCTGAGTCTGATGATTACCACCATCGGAAATTAATACCGAAAGGCAGCGCGGACCTAGATTTAGTTGTAGGCCAGGCTGCCTTTTGCCGTTATATCGAGGATACAACTGTGGCACGTAAAACGCCTATCGAACGCTATCGCAATATCGGTATCTGCGCCCACGTAGATGCCGGTAAGACCACCACCACCGAGCGCGTACTCTTCTACACCGGTCTGTCCCACAAAATCGGCGAAGTGCACGACGGCGCCGCCACCATGGACTGGATGGAGCAGGAGCAGGAACGCGGTATCACCATTACCTCCGCGGCGACCACCTGTTTCTGGGCCGGTATGCAGCAGCAGTTCCCGCAGCACCGCGTCAACATCATCGACACTCCCGGACACGTGGATTTCACCATCGAGGTGGAGCGTTCCCTGCGTGTGCTGGACGGCGCCGTAGTGGTACTGTGCGGCTCCTCCGGCGTGCAGCCGCAGACCGAAACCGTGTGGCGCCAGGCCGACAAGTACGAAGTGCCGCGCATGGTTTTCGTGAACAAGATGGACCGCGCCGGGGCCAACTTCCGCTACGTGGTCAAGCAGCTCAAAGACCGCCTGAACGCCAACGCGGTACCGCTGCAGATGACCATCGGCGCCGAGGACGATTTCAAAGGCGTGGTCGACCTGGTGAAGATGAAAGCCATCATCTGGAACGAAGATGACGCCGGCATGACCTTCACCTACGAAGACATCCCCGCCGACCTGCAGGACGAGTGCGAAGAGATGCATGAGTTCCTGGTGGAAGCGGCTGCGGAAGCCAGCGAAGAGCTGATGGAAAAATATCTGGAGGAAGGCGAGCTTTCCGAAGAGGAAATCAAGGCCGGTATCCGCCAGCGCACCCTGGCCAACGAGATCGTTCCGGTCCTGGGCGGCTCTGCATTCAAGAACAAGGGCGTACAGGCAGTGCTGGACGCGGTGATCGAGTACCTGCCGGCACCCACCGAAGTGCGCGCCATCGAGGGCACCCTGGAGGACGGCGAGACTGTCGAGACCCGCGAAGCGGACGATGATGCGCCCTTCGCCGCGCTGGCGTTCAAGATCGCCACCGACCCCTTTGTGGGCACCCTGACCTTCTTCCGCGTCTACTCCGGCAAGCTGGAGAGCGGCACCGCGGTGTACAACTCGGTGAAAATGAAGAAGGAGCGCGTCGGCCGCATGGTGCAGATGCACTCCAACGACCGCAAGGAAATTAAGGAAGTGCTGGCGGGCGATATCGCCGCGGCCATCGGCCTGAAAGACGTCACCACGGGGGACACCCTGTGCGCCGAGAACAGCAGGATCGTGCTGGAGCGCATGGAGTTCCCGGAGCCGGTAATTCACGTTGCCGTGGAGCCGAAGTCCAAGGCGGACCAGGAAAAAATGGGCGTGGCCCTGGGCAAGCTGGCCCAGGAAGACCCGTCTTTCCGTGTGAAGACCGACGAGGAGTCCGGCCAGACCATTATCGGTGGTATGGGTGAGCTGCACCTGGACATCATCGTCGACCGTATGCGCCGCGAGTTCAACGTCGAGGCGAATATCGGCAAGCCGCAGGTGGCCTACCGCGAAGCCATCCGCAATACCTCCGAGATCGAAGGCAAGTTCGTGCGCCAGTCCGGTGGTCGCGGCCAGTACGGCCATGTCTGGGTGCGCTTCGAGCCGGCGGAGGACGAGTCCGCGGAAGGTCTCGAGTTCGTCAACGAAATCGTGGGCGGCGTGGTACCCAAGGAGTACATCCCTGCGGTACAGAAAGGTATCGAAGAGCAGATGCAGAACGGCGTACTGGCGGGCTACCCGCTGCTGGGCCTGAAGGCAACCCTGTACGACGGTTCCTACCACGATGTGGACTCCAACGAAATGGCGTTTAAAATCGCTGGTTCCATGGCAACCAAGCAGCTCTCCTCCAAGGGCGGTGCGGTACTGCTGGAGCCGGTGATGAAAGTGGAAGTGGTAACCCCGGAAGAGAACATGGGCGACGTGGTCGGCGACCTCAACCGTCGCCGCGGTCTGATCCAGGGTATGGACGAAGGTCCCTCCGGCAAGGTGATCAACGCGGAAGTACCGCTGGCGGAAATGTTCGGTTACGCAACCGACCTGCGCTCCGCCACCCAGGGCCGCGCCACCTACACCATGGAGTTCCTGAAGTACGCGGAAGCGCCGAAGAACGTAGCCGATGAGATCATCGCGAAAACCAAGGCTTAAACAACCTTTGACTCAAAAGGTCTCGGGCGGCCGGCAGGTGCACAGCTCGAGGCTTCTTTGACAAACTTTTAGCTATAGAGGACACGACAGTGGCAAAAGAAAAGTTTGAACGTTCCAAGCCCCACGTGAACGTGGGCACCATCGGTCACGTAGACCACGGTAAAACCACCCTGACTGCCGCGCTGACCCGCGTTTGCTCCGAAGTTTGGGGCGGCGCTGCCGTTGCTTTTGACGGCATCGACAATGCCC
>NZ_JBOFOC010000007.1:0-7716 GCF_051659245.1 Microbulbifer sp. | reverse complement strand
GATCGGACTGCGCTACGAAGCAATGCCGATCGCGGGCATGGCCCGCTTCCTACAGGGACAGTTCGGTGCTAGTCCGCGACCGCATCAATCGCGGCCCACGGCCGCGTTCGCGGGAATACCTCCGGCGCTCTCGCGCCCGCCGATTTCCCGCCGCAGCCACCACCAGGCCAGGATGCCGAGCAGCAGGTTGGCCGCTGCGGTGGCCGCGAACAGCCCGCTGATCCCCCACAGTTGATCGCCCACCCAGGCCAGCGGCAGGTAGATACCCAGCACGCGCAGGAAGGAGATCAGCGTGGCCGGCAGTGGCCGGCCGAGGCCATTGAAGGCCGCGTTGGCGGACATCACGAAGCCGTAGCCGGCGTAGCTGAAAGGCACCAGGGCCAGGTAGGCCACCGCCACCGCCAGCACCGCCTCGGAATCGCTGAACAGCTGCGCGAGAAACCCGCCCACCAGGTACAGCACCAGCGCCAGCACCAGCCCGAAAACCAGGCAGAAGCGCGCCAATACGGCGACCGTCTCCTGCATACGCCCCACCTTGCCGGCGCCGGCATTCTGGCCGATAAAGGGCCCTACCACCGAAGACAGCGCATAGAACACGATCAGCGCCACCGGCTCGATACGCAGCGCCACCCCCAGGCCCGCCACCGCGTCGGCGCCGTGCGCCGCCACCAGCGCCACCATCACACCGCCGGCCATGGGGACGATCACATTGGTGGCCACTGCCGGCAGACCCACCGCCAGAACCTTGCGCCAGGAGTGCGCCAGTACCGACCAGCGCCACTCGAGCGCGGCCAGGAGCTTTTCCCTGCACACCAGGAAATAGAGCGCGGCGAAGAAGCTGATCCCGCGCGCAATCACCGTGGACAGGGCCGCCCCCTGCAACTCCAGTCGCGGAAAGCCCAGCAGGCCGAAGATCAGCAGCGGGTCCAGCAGCAGGTTGAAAAACGCCACCGCCACCATGATGCGCCCGGTGATCGCGCTGTTGCCGATGGCGCGCAGCGCCGACAGCGCCACCATGGGCACCACCGCAAACACCGCGCCCAGGTACCAGGGCACCATATAGTCGGCGATCAGCGGCAGCATCTCCGCCGGCGCGCCCAGCAGGCGGAACAGCGATCCCACGGTAAGCAATCCCACGGCGCTGATCGTCAGCGCCACCAGCAGTGCCAGCAGCGAAGCGTCGGTCACCAGCCGCCGCACCTGGGCCATATCACCGGCGCCGTAGGCCCGCGCCACCGCCGATGACGTGCCGGCACCCAGGCCGATGGCGAAACTGTTGATCACCATCACCACCGGAAAGGAAAAGCTCATCGCCGCCAGCGGACCACTGCCCAGTTGGGAGACAAACCAGGTGTCCACCACATTGAACGACATGGTGGCGAGAATGCCCCACACCATGGGCAGGGCCAGGCGCTGCAGGTGACCGGCGACCGGGCCCTCTAGCAGGCTGGGATTGTTGGAGGTTAACGCCATGAACAACTCTTTGCGGAAAGATGGAAACTTCCGCTGGACGGCAGCGGAGTATGAAAAGAAAAACGGAACATCCTTATTTTACCATCCCTGCGGCTATTCCGTTTCAATCCCGGATTTCATCATACCGGCGCAGGGACGACGAAAAACGCATTGTAGGAGCGGCGGGGCTGGCTACGGGTGTTCCAGGCAGAGGCTCATCAGCACCGCGTCCTCGCGGGCGCCACCGTCTGCCGGGTAGTAATTCTTGCGCAGGCCGTCTTCGCGAAAACCCAGTTTGCGATAGAGTGAGCGCGCGGCGCGACTGGAGGTGCGCACTTCCAGCAGTACCCGTTCGATTTCCGGCGGCAGCTGGGCGAGCAGCTGCGTTAGCAGCGCACCGGCCACGCCGCGCCGGCGCCACCGGGGCGCCACGGCGATATCGAGAATTTCCGCCGCGTCGAACAGCCGGGAAATCACACAGCAGGCGATGGCCTCGCCCTCCCGCGACCGCAGCAGCCAGCCGTCGTGCCCGGCCTCGATACTGTCGCGGTACTGCCGTTCACTCCAGGGATGGGAGTGGGCGCTGCGCGCCAGCGCGGCCAGGGTCGGGCAGTCCGCGACGGTGGCGGCGGCCAGGCGGGCATCGGTGAGGTCGAATTCGGGGGTCATCGGGCCCCGGAATTAGGGAAACGAGTGTGCTCCGGATAGGTTTCCCGCAGCAGCTGCCACAGTGCGCGCTTGCGCTCCGGCTGCTGCAACAGCTCGGTCAGGCTGGGCATGGCCACCAGGCGGACGCCGTTCCACTCGGTCACCGGCTCTGCCAAGGGCTGCTTCAGGGAGAGGGGCGAGCAGAAGTCGCAGGCCTGCCGGCCCATCAGCCAGATGGATTTTACCGGTCGGCGGGCGCTGGCCGCTTCCAGCCAGCTGGAGCAGGTGTCGCGCGCGTCCGAGGCGGCGGCCGCGGGGCCGAAGCGGTTTTCCGCCAGGGGCCAGCGCAGCCGGTCCTGCTCCCGGGGCAGCTGGTGCCAGCCCAGAGCGCGGGCGATATTGTTGAACAGCGCCTCCACCGGCAGCGCGGCGCCGGGCTCGCGGCTGTCCACCGCCAGCAGTTCGTCTCCCAGCCACCAGCAGGAGAGGATGAACGGTTGCACCTGTTGCTGCGGCGGGGCCAGTTCGGCGGGGGTGGGCTGCGGCTGGGGGGCAGCTCGCATCTGTTCGGCGAGAGCGCCGATATCGCGTAGCGCGGTGTTCGAAGCTTGCGGGGATTCCGCGATCTCGGGCGGGCCTTCGGCCCGCTGGCGGAGCTGGAGCTCCGCGGTCCCGGGGGGCGGCTCCCTGTTTTCAACCGGTAGCTCTTCAACCGGCAGCAGCGCCTGCCGCGGTTCCGGCGCCAGGGGCAGCAGGAACCGCGGCATATAGCTGGTGACTCCCAGCGCCGACAGGTATTCCGCACGGTGCAGTTCGTGCATCAGACGCCCTTGCGCTTGCCGCCGTCGGAGGCGAGCAGGTTGAGGGCGTCCAGGTAGGCCAGGGCCGAGGCCACGAGGATGTCGATGTCCGCCCCCACGCCGTTGACCAGGCGGCCATCCAGCTCCAGGCGCACGGTGACGCTGCCCTGGGAGTCGGTGCCCTGGGTGACCGCGTTGACCGAGTAGAGCTTGAGGTCCGCGCCGCTCTCCGCCACCGATTCAATGGCCTTGAAGGTCGCGTCCACGGGGCCGCTGCCATAGGCTTCGGCGCGGTGGGACTCGCCGTCGATCAGCAGCCGCAGCTGCGCCTGCGGGAGGCTGCCGCTCTTGCTGCGCACTTCCAGGTCTTCCAACTGGTAGTGCTCCACCGGCGTCTCGCTGCCGGTGACCAGCGACTGCAGATCTTCATCGAAGATTTCGTGTTTCTTGTCCGCCAGGTCCTTGAAGCGTTGGAACACCAGGCTGAACTCGCCGGCGTCGTCAAAGTTGATTCCCAGTTCTTCGTAGCGCGCCTTGACCGCCGCGCGGCCCGAGTGTTTGCCCAGCACCAGACGGTTGTGCCCCCAGCCCACATCCTGGGCGCGCATGATTTCGTAGGTCTCGCGGTGCTTGAGAATGCCGTCCTGGTGAATGCCGGACTCGTGGGCGAAGGCGTTGGCGCCTACGATGGCCTTGTTGGGCTGCACCGGGAAGCCGGTGATGGAACTGACCAAACGCGAAGTGGGCACGATATGGGTGGCGTCTATACCGGTCTCCACCGGGTAGAGATCCTGGCGGGTGCGCACCGCCATCACGATTTCTTCCAGGGAGGCGTTGCCGGCGCGCTCGCCCAGACCGTTGATGGTGCACTCCACCTGGCGCACGCCGTTCATCACCGCGGACAGGGAGTTCGCCACCGCCAGCCCCAGATCGTTGTGACAGTGGGTGGAGAAGATGGCCCTGTCTGAGTTGGGCACATTCTCGATCACGCGTTTGAACATGGCCCCGTACTCGCCGGGCTCGCCGTAGCCGACGGTGTCGGGAATATTGATGGTGCCGGCACCGGCATTGATCACCGCCTCGATAATGCGGTACATGAATTCCGGCTCGGAGCGGCTGCCGTCCTCCAGGGAGAACTCCACATCGTCGGTAAACTGGCGCGCGCGCTTCACCGCATCCACCGCCTGGGCGAAAACCTGTTCCGGCTCCATCTGCAGCTTGTATTTCATATGGATGGGGGAGGTGGCGATAAAGGTGTGGATACGGGGGGCATTGGCTTTCTGCAGCGCCTCGCCGGCGCGGATGATGTCCGGGCCCACGGCGCGGGCCAGGCTGCATACGGTGGAATCCTTGACCGCCTCGGCCACCGCCTGCACCGCCTCGAAATCCCCCTGACTGGCGATAGCGAAGCCGGCTTCGATCACGTCCACACGCATGCGTTCGAGCATGCGCGCGATGCGGACCTTCTCATCCTTGGTCATGGAAGCGCCGGGGCTCTGCTCGCCGTCGCGCAGGGTGGTATCAAATATGACTAACTTATCTTTCTTGGTGTTCATCTGGGGCTCTTCTCCTCGTCTGGCCCGAGGCTAAACAGCGGCTGTACTGCTGTCTACGCGCCGATCAAATAAAGTGTGGAATTCTGCCGGAGGGTAACGGAATAAAATTATATGCCGCAACGCGGTAGTCGCAGCGAAAAAGCTAGTGTGCGATAGAGGTGCCAGGTGTTGAAATGGTCGGTGTGCATGGCGGTTTCGGCGCTGGGTGGAATGTGTGCATTATGCCCCCGCCGCGCCCAAGTGGTCAACAGCCATCCTAATAAACACAAGGAAAGAACAAAAAATTAGGATGTATATCTCACCTTTCTCAACAAAGCGGATGCAGCAGTCTCCGGCCCCCGGCGGGAACCGGAGCTGTTCGCGCTAATCGATCGCCGCCTCCAGTTCCGGCGACGCCAGCTCTTCAACCAAGTGGCGGGTATAGACCACCCCGCCGGTATAGCGGGCCAGATGGGTGGTGTCCACAAACATCTCCGGTGTGATGGCCGGCAGTTCCCGGTCGTTGTGCAGGCGGAGGCCGGTCTCATCTTCGATGCGCGCCACCGCTGCCGCCAGCCGCTCAGTGGCCTCCGGCGTATTCTGAATCCAGCGGCTGTTCTTCGGCAGCATCAGTACTTCCACGCGGTCGGAGATGGCCTGGAAATTTTTCACAATGCGGATAAACGCCTCCACCAGCTCCGGATCGAAGTTCAGCTCGATGATGTCGGCGGTGTTGATGCGGTGCAGGCGGTCGTCATCCAACTTGTGCTCGGTGCGCAGTGTCGCGTAAAACTCATCGAACAGCGTCAGGGTCTCGGCGGAGCGCTCTTCCGCAATGGTGCCACCGCCCTGCCAGCCGTAGTGCCATTGCTCCGCCCGGTAATCCGGGTAGTCCTCCTCGAAACGCTGATCGAGAATCCGGTTCAGCTCCCGGCGCCGGGCTTTCGCGGACTCATCTTCCGGAATCCCGGTGCGCGGACGCGGCGGGGCCAGCCCCGCGGCGACAAAACTGGTAAAGGCCTCCGCGGAAATGCCGCCCCGCAGGTAGCGGATATTGAACAGTCGCACGCCGCGTTCCGGGTCCCGCATCAGCACCGGGAAAAACTCCTGCGGTGTGCCCAGTATGGCCTGCATCGTCTCCTCGGCTTCGCGGGCGCGATTGCGGCGGGTGACGGTAGCCTGGAAGGGATTGAATTCGATCAGCGCGATTTTCAGGCGTCGCCCATCGCGCTCGAACTGCTCCCTGATACGGCGGGACAGAATGTCCTGGAACAGCGGATTGAGGCCGCCGAAACCGAAGTTGAAGGATTTCACTGGAAGGCCCCGCGCGGCCATTTCGCGGTCGAACTGCCGCGGGGAAAAGCCGGCTTCCACCCTGGAGGAACCGAAAAACATCACCAGTTCCTGAGGCTCCGCGGTGATGCGCGGGAGGGCGGCTTTGGCCTCCAGCACACGGCCGAGAAAAGCGTCCGCAGTGATTCCGGTCCCGGTGTGGAACAGGCGTACAAGCCCGAGGGCGGCACCCATTCCCAGCAGGATAACGACAACGATGCGGGCGAAAAGCGCACGCTCAGAACTGGAAGTAGATAAATTCACTGCTCGGCTCTCCTATCATCAGGCAAAGGGCCTGCACCGTAACCAGTGCCGGCCAGAATCCCCACGGCTTTTGCGCCAGACGCTCGCCGTATTCCAAAACCCCGTAGTCCACCAGGTGCATCGCCAGCAACGCCGCCATGGCGAGCCCGAGCACCAGCGCGGCACCCTGGGGCGGCGACGGCAGCGCGGCGCCGATGCTGTGCAGGGTCACCAGCATTTGCCAGGCGCCCTCCAGGCTGGCCGCGCGGAACAACACCCAGCCCATGAGTATCAGGTAGAAAGTGAGCGCCCACTTGAACAGGCGCACCCACAGCGAGCGCGACTGCACAAAGGGCGCGAACAGGCGCAGTTCACTCAGCTTGTGGGTCGCGCCGATCAGCGCACCGTGAAACGCACCCCAGGCGACAAAGGTCCAGGCAGCGCCATGCCAGAGACCGCCCAGCAGCATGGTGATAAAAATATTGCGATAGCGGTTGCCTCCGCGGTTGCCACCCAGCGGGATATAGAGGTAGTCGCGCAGCCAACTGGACAGGGAGATGTGCCAGCGGCGCCAGAAATCCACCGGCGACAGGGCAAAGTACGGCAGGCGGAAATTCAACGGAATCTGGAAGCCGAGCAACAGTGCCAACCCTATAGCCATATCGCTATAGCCGGAAAAGTCACCGTATATCTGCCCGGCGAAAGCCAGCACACCGGTCCAGGATTCCATCAGGCTGACAGGCCCCTGGGCATCGAATGCGCTTGCCGCAGGGCCGGCCAGCAGATCGGCCACGGTTTTCTTCATCAGGCCGACGGTGATCAGCAGGAAACCGTACTTGGCGTTGATCCAGGTCGGCAGCGGCAGCCGGTGGAACTGCGGCAATATCTGCCGCGCGCGCAGTATCGGGCCCGCCACCAATTGCGGAAAGAAGGCCAGTGCCGCGGTGAACTCCACCAGCCCCCGGCGCGGCTGCATGTCGCCGCGGTAGACGTCGATGGTGTAGCTCATGCTCTGGAAGGTGTAGAAGGAGATGCCCACCGGCAGTATCAGCTCCAGCGATGACAGCGACGGCTCATATCCCAGCAGCCGCAGCAGTTCGGCTACCGAGCCGATGGCGAAGTCCGCGTACTTGAATACGGCCAGTATCCCCAGATTCACCGCGATGGATATACCGAGCAGCATTTTCCGGCGCCTTCCCGCAGGTGCCGCGGCAATCCCCTGGGCGAGGAAATAGTCCACAACCGCGCTGCCGACCAGCAGCGGAATAAAGGCGTAGTTCCAGGCCCCGTAGAACACCAGGCTGGCCACCAGGATGAGATAGACCCGCGGCCTGCGTTGCAGGAACACGAACCCATAGAACAGCAGAAAGACGATAAAAAATGCAAAGAACAAGGGGGTATTGAAGATCATATGGCTGCCGTCTTGTTATTGTTTCCGTAACAACTCATCCGATGGAAAACGGCAATACCGATCTTTCCCTGATAGCTCCCTGTAGGAGCGGCGGGGCGGCCATCCGCCGCTGGCCGCGATCGGCGTCTGCCATGCGGAGAGATCTATCGCGGCCATGGGCCGCTTCTCTAAAGCGGCCCCTGAAGTCAACCACTAATCTGGTTTTTGCACTGGACAGCTGTTACTGAGTTTCAGGCTTCTCTTCTCTAAAGCGGCCCCTGAAGTCAACCACTAATCTGGTTTTTGCACTGGACAG
>NZ_JBOFOC010000006.1:0-66699 GCF_051659245.1 Microbulbifer sp. | reverse complement strand
GGCCCATGGCCGCGATCGTATTGTGCTACGAGGTGAGTCTGATCGCGGCCATGGGCCGCTCCTACTAAGTACCCTGAGACACCGAGGTGGTTTGCGCGAGTAATTCACGCAATGGCCGAGGCGGATGCCACCGGCGCTGCATCAGGTGAATAAAACGCAGTGTGCGGAAGGCGTCGAACCAGTGGTGGAAGGCGGTCTCCCTGGCGACGCCCTGCAATTTTTGCTGCCGGCAGTGATTGGTAAATTGTTGCCAGCCCAGTTCCTCCAGCGCCTCCCGCCAGCGGGGGTTTTGACAGACCTGCCCGCCATCCTCCAGGGCTTCGTTCAGGAAATTGCGCAACTCTCCGAATACCTGGGGTGCATACCAGGTGGGCTCTTCGCCCGACTCCAGTTGCCCGGCAATTTTTGCCGTGGCCGGGCCGGTGCCGAAGGGTACCCGGTCGGACAGCCGCGCGGCAATGCGCACGGGTGCGCGGCCGGTGAGTTCCGCCACCGGTGCCAGCTTGCCCAGTTTATTCAGCAGGTAAAAATCCTCACCGGCGGCTTTTTTCGGGAATCCCCGCGCGGCGCAGTAGTGGCGGGCGCTGATCGCCAGGATGCTGCCGATGGTGTGATAGGCCCAGGGGGAACCGGCCCGGCGCAGGTTTTCCACATAGTAATGCAACGCCTGTTCGTAGAGTTGCAGCGCCTGGTGCACCGGACTGTGGCCGCTGTCGTGGGCGAAGGGGTAGAGGGCGGCGCTGGTGGTTTGCGCATCCGGAAGTCCCTCGAAGTAATCGTCGGGCAACCGCGCGTCCGCGTCCGTGGAGTGTATCCAGGGGCTGCAGAGGAAACCCCGGTGATGCAATTGTGCCGCGATATCGCAGCCGATCCTGCGCGCCAGGCCCACGCCCTGTTTGCGCGGAATGCGCAGCGTCTCCCGCCAGCGCTCCACCAGTAGAAGGCCGCCGTTTTCTCCCCAGGGGCGGAGGCTCAGGTGTCTGTTCTGCCAGGCGGGCGGGGAGAGTTTTTCTATCGCCTGCAGCAGTTCCCGGTTGCTGTTTGCGCTGGTGTCGCTGTCCGGCTGGTTGACCACCAGTACCAGCAGCAGTTTTTTTGCCGGGAACTGTTCGAGCAACCGCTGCAGGAAATCCGGCGATTCCCGGTAACAGGGAATAACCAGTGTGTGCCGGTAGCGGTTGTCGGGCCAGGTGTTCAGCAGGCGGATTTCCGGCTCCGCGTATTTTTGCAGATACTTTTCCGTAGCCATCAATGCAGTGCGGCGCGATGGGGGAGGGCGGCGGCGATAACGGCTTCGGCATCCAGCAACTGGTCGAGACGGGCTTCCACCGTTTCCCGCGGGAAATATTCCAGGGCCAGCTCCACAAACAGCTCGTGGTGGCGGGCCTCACTTTCGGCGATCACCTGGTAGAAGGTTTTGAGCGTGCCCTCTGGCAGTGCTTCGGCCACCAGTCCGAAGCGCTCACAGCCGCGGGCCTCGATAATGCCGCCGGTGAGCAGGCGGTCGAGCAGGTACGCTTCGCTGCCGCGGCGGATCAGTTTGCGGATGGCGTTGATGTAGGGATCTTTCTCGTCCGGAGCCTGGTAGACACCGCGCTCGTGCATCAGTTTGATCACCTGGCGGAAGTGGTTCATCTCCTCCAGCGCCAGATTCACCATGGCCTCCACCAGCACCGGCTTGTCCGGATAGTGGGAAAACATGGACACCGCCATGCCGGAGGCCTTTTTCTCCGCGGCGGCGTGGTCCTGCAGGAAGCGGTCAAAGTCGGCCAGTACCGGCTCCGTCCAGGATTTTGGGGTGGTGAATCTCAGCTCGAACATGGTGGCGGTATCAATCGCAAATGCGCGATTATACCGCCTGTTCGCCCCCTCTCCCTACTTTTGCCCCCTCTCCCCAACCCTCTCCCCCGAAGGGGGAGAGGGAGCCGGTTGCTCCCCTCTCCCGCTTGCGGGAGAGGGGTTGGGGGAGAGGGCTCGGGAGACTAACTGGCCAGGCGCTGCTCCCTCCGCTCTTTCTCCTCCTGCTCCAGCTGCGAGTCCTCCCCGGCCTCGTCCAGGGTCATACCCGCCTTCTTGTGCGGAGTGGGTTTGCCCTCCCCGTCCAGGGCGACAAACACGATGCGTTCCACCTGGATGATCAGCTCGCGGGTCTGCTTGTTGCGCACCTCGCAGCGCACGGTGAGTGAGGTGCGGCCTATATCCACCACCTCGAAACCGAATTCCACCACGTCGCCGCAAAACGCCGAACTCACGAAGTCGATCTCCGACATCAACTTGGTGACCACCATGGGGGTGCCCATCTGACAGCCGGCGAAAATGGCCGCCTCCTCGTCTATCCACGCCAGAAGCTGACCGCCGAACAGCCGTTGCGCCGGGTTGAGATCTCCGGGTTTCACAAAGTGACGTGAGTAGTATTTCATGCCTACCTCTCTGCCTCGCTATGGGTTAAGAACAGGCCGCGGTCCGCTACGGCCCCAACATTGAATCTGCACTAAGCGTGCCAAAAAGAAGTCGCGGGCGGCGGAATCCGGGCAAGGAGGCGCTGATAGCGGCGGGGAGCCGTCCGGGCGCTTTGGCCGGGGAGGAGGATATTCTGGACAGCGATTTACGTGCCCTGTGACGCCGGCTATGGGACTGGCCGGGTTATGCCTATAGAATGCCCAGCCTGTGACTGTAGGTTCCCAAAATCGAGGGGGAGAATTCCAGGCATGATTATCCAGCCGAAAGTACGCGGTTTTATCTGCACCAATGCCCACCCGCAGGGCTGTGCCGCCAACGTGCGCGAGCAGATCGACTACATCAAGTCCCAGCCGGCCATCGAGAACGGCCCCAAGAAGGTATTGGTGGTGGGCGCCTCCACCGGCTACGGCCTGGCCTCGCGCATCACCGCCGCCTTCGGCTGCGGCGCCGACACCCTGGGGGTCTTCTTCGAAAAGCCGCCCACGGACAAGCGCACCGCCTCCGCCGGCTACTACAACGCCGCGGCCTTCGAGGAGGAGGCGCACAAGGCGGGCCTCTATGCCAAAAGCATCAACGGTGACGCCTTCTCCGATGAGATCAAGGCCAAGGCCATCGAGATGATCAAGGAGGACATGGGCAAGGTCGACCTGGTGGTCTACAGCCTGGCCTCGCCGCGACGCAAGGACCCGAAGACCGGCGAGCTATACAGCTCGGTGCTGAAGCCGATCGGCGAGGGCTACACCGCCAAGAATCTGAACACCGACAAGCTGGAGATATCCGATATCACCGTGGAGCCCGCCAGTGAGGAGGAGATAGCCGCCACGGTGAAAGTGATGGGCGGTGAGGACTGGGAACTGTGGATGGACGCCCTCGACGAGGCCGGCGTGCTGGCGGACGATTGCAAGACCGTCGCCTACACCTATATCGGCGAAAAGCTCACCTGGCCCATTTACGGTCACGCCACCATCGGCAAGGCCAAGGAAGATCTGGACCGCGCTGCCAGGGCCATCAGTGAGAGCGACAAGGCCGAAGCCCATGTGGCGGTACTCAAGGCGCTGGTGACCCAGTCCAGCTCCGCCATCCCGGTGATGCCGCTGTATATCTCCCTGGTCTACAAGGTGATGAAGGAGGAGGGCACCCACGAGGGTTGTATCGAGCAGCTCTACCGCCTCTACACCGAGGGCCTCTACACCGACAGCCCGCGGGTGGACGATGCCAACCGCCTGCGTATGGATGAGAAGGAGCTGCGGCCAGAAACCCAGGCCAAGATCGAGAAACTGTGGCCGGAGGTGACCGAGGACAACCTGTTCGAACTCAGCGACTACAAAGGCTACCAGGCGGATTTCCTCAAACTGTTCGGTTTCGGCATCGAGGGCATCGATTACGACGCTGATGTCAGTCCGATGGTAGAGGCGGATTTCGAGTAAACCCGCCGTCTCCTGTAGGAGAGCCCCTGGGAACGCCGAGCTCCAGCTCGGCAAAGCGGGCCGCAGGCCCGCCTTGATCCTCCACCGCCCTATGACGCGGCCTCCGGCCGCGGTGCCGAGCTGGAGCTCGGCGTTCCCAGGACGGCCGCTTCTACAACTCCATTTCCTGTCCCTGCAAAATTTCCGTTCCACCTGTAGGAGTTTTCTCCATGGAATACCGCCAACTGGGCACCACCGACCTCAAGGTCAGCCAGATCTGCCTGGGCACCATGACCTGGGGTGAGCAAAACACAGAGGCCGAGGCCTTCGAGCAGTTGGACTACGCCCTCGACCGGGGCGTGAACTTTATCGACTGCGCGGAGATGTATCCGGTACCGCCGCGCCCGGAGACCTACGGGCGCACCGAGGAGATCACCGGCAACTGGTTGGCGGCGCGGGGCAATCGGGACCAGGTGGTCCTGGCCACCAAGGTCACCGGCCGCGGCGACGCCAACTCCGGCGTGGCGCATATCCGCGGCGGCCCCCGGCTGGAACGGGCGCAGATCCTCAAGGCCTGCGACGAGTCCCTGCGGCGCCTGCGCACCGATTACATCGATCTCTATCAAGTGCACTGGCCCGAGCGGCACGCAAATTTCTTCGGCCGCCTGGACTACAAGCACGACAGCGATGACGGCGTGCCCATTGCCGAGACCCTGGGTGCGCTGGAGGAACTGGTGCGCGCCGGCAAGGTGCGTCATATCGGCGTCTCCAACGAGACTCCCTGGGGAATGCACCGGTATCTGCGTCTGGCCGCCCACGGCAACAGGCCGCGCATTGCCTCCATCCAGAACCCCTATAACCTGCTCAACCGCAGCTTCGAAGTGGGCTGCGCGGAAATGGCGATTCGCGAGCAGTGCGGCCTGCTGGCCTACTCGCCGCTGGCCTTCGGTGCCCTGTCCGGCAAATACCTGGGTGGGCGCAAACCCGCCGGAGCGCGCCTGACCCTGTTCGAGCGCTTCCAGCGCTACACCGGCCCGCGTGCGGCGGCGGCCACCGAGGCCTACGTCGGCCTGGCGCGGGAGTTCGGCCTGGACCCGGCGCAGATGGCCCTGGCCTTCGTCAACCGGCAGCCGTTCGTCACTTCGAATATTATCGGCGCGACGACGATGGAGCAGTTGCGGGCGAATATCGATAGTGTGAAGGTGAGGCTGAACGAAGAACTGTTGGCGGCGATAGAGGCGGTGCACTACGACAGTCCCAATCCGGCGCCGTAATCCTTTCACGGCACGCCTGCTGTGCAATAACCGGGTTTGTTGTGACAAAGGAAAGGAATTTGGTGGCAGAAGTGTGAAATTCTACTAATTTTTGCCGAAATCTTCTGATAGTTTTCTCCCTGAGGTAACAAAAATAAATGACCATCAAGGGAGTTGAAATATGTCAAATCATAAAAAGGTTTGTATCGGGCTAGTCTTTTCCTCCACATTGCTGTCAGCCGCGATTGCCCAGGGACAGTCGGAGGGCGCTGGTGCTATAGAAGAGGTCCTGGTGACAGGATCCAAGATCCGCCAGAGCCCCCTGGAGCAGAATGCTCCGGTTACCACGCTCACCGAAGAGGACCTGCGCCGTAGTGGCGCCAATTCCATTGCCGATATTCTCCAGCGCATGCCCACTTCCGGCGGCGCGCTCAACACCAAGTTCAACAGTTCCGGAAACTTCGGTTTCCCGCCGGACGGCGGCGGCATCGGGGCCGGTGCCGCGCAGGTGGACCTGCGCAACCTGGGTTCCAACCGGGTACTGGTATTGGTGGACGGTGTGCGCTGGGTTAATGGTTCCTCCGCCTCCGGTGTCTCCAGTGCCACCGATCTCAACACCATTCCCACGTCGATTATCGAGCGTGTGGAAGTGTTGGAGGATGGTGCTTCGGCCATTTACGGTTCCGATGCCATCGCCGGTGTGGTCAATATCATCACCAAGAAGGATTACGATGGGTTTGGCCTGTCCGCCCACAGCGGTGTGACCAGCGAAGGGGATGGGCAGACTCAGGAATACAACCTGTCCTGGGGTGTCAGCGGCGACGATACCAACATGTTCTTCAATCTCGCCTTTAATGACCAGGAGGAGATCTATGCCAGCGATCGCGATATTGCGTCCTATCCCATTCCGGGGGTGGAGGATTGCGCGGCGGGCTGTTCGGCCGGCACTCCGCAGGGGGGCTTCTTCGGTATCATCGATCCGAACACCGGGCGGGAATTGAACCTGACCACAAATGACGGTGTGAGCGGTATTCCCGTTTACGATCCCGCCAATCCCGGTGGTCCCAATGATGATTTCCACGCTTTTACCAATGCCGACCGATTTAACTTTGCGCAGTACAACCTGGTGCAGGCGCCGCTAAAGCGCTGGAGCGCCTTTAGCCAGATCAGCCAGGAACTGAACGACAGCGTCACCATGCGCTTCAAGGCGCTGTACAACAATCGCCAATCGCGAAACCAGGCTGCACCCGAGCCGCTGTTTATCGGCCCGGACGCGGGCAATGGCAACCTGATGGATACCATTGCCATTGACGTAAGCAATCCGTACAACCCCTTCGGTTTCACAATCGACCCGGACACCAGCCCCGCCTACGCGATTACCCGTCGCCCGCTGGAAGGCGGCCCGCGGGTATTCCGCCAGGATGTGGATACCTTCTATGTGAGCGGCGGTTTCGAGGGGGATTTTGTCCTCGGCGAGCGCACTTTTTACTGGGATACAACCCTGGCCTATTCGCGCAATCACGCCACGCAAATCAAAACCGGCGGCTATAACTCGCGGCATCTGCAGTTGGCCCTGGGGCCGGTGGATGAATGTGCGGCCATACCCGGCTGTGTACCCTTTAATATTTTTGGCGGGCAGGGCGCCAACGGCGAGGGCACCATCACTCAGGAGATGCTCGATTGGGTCGGCTTTATCCAGAAGGATGAAAGCGAACAGCAGTTGAAGGACTTCACCGCCAACCTGTCCGGCAGCCTGTTCGAGTTGCCAGCAGGTCCGCTGGGTTTTGCCATGGGTTTTGAATACCGCGATCAGGAGGGTTACTTCCAGCCGGATGCCGTGGTGGTAGCCGGTGAGAGCGCCGGCGTGCCCTCCAGCCCCACCAGCGGCAGCTATGACAGCAACGAATTCTTCGTGGAATTCGATGTGCCCCTGCTCGCCGATATGACCATGGCTCGCGAGCTGAATCTGTCCCTGGCGGGCCGCAGCCAGGACTACAGCACCTTCGGTTCCGAGGTTACCGGGAAATACGGCCTGCGCTGGAGGCCCGTGGATGATGTGATGGTGCGCTATTCCTTCGCCGAGGGCCTGCGCGCTCCGGGGATCGGTGAACTGTTCGGTTCCCAAGCGCGCTTTGACCAGACGCTGGAAGACCCCTGTTCCGGGCTGGATGGCGATACCGATCCGACGATTGTCGAGAGCTGTGTGGCCCTGGGGGTTCCAGGTGATGGCTCCTATACACAGTTAAACCCGCAAATCTCGGTGACCACCGGCGGTAATTCGGAGCTTGAGCCCGAAACCTCTGAGAGCGTGGTGTGGGGTATCGTATACAGCCCGTCCTGGGTGGATAGCGTCGATTGGATCGGTGGGCTGGATCTGGAGCTGAACCATTTCGATATCGAGGTGGAAGGCGCCATTCAGGCACTGAACGCGAGTACCCAGTTAAACGCCTGCGTTCAGACCCTGGACCCGGTGCTCTGCTCCGGGATCAGCCGGACAGGCAGTGGCGCGATCAATGGCTTCTCCAACCAGCTTACCAATATCGGTGGCATAGAGACGTCCGGTTACGACTTCCGTATCACCTACGAGACACCGGAAACTTCTGTCGGCACCTTCCGTGTGCAGTGGGCGAACAGCTTCCTGAGCGAATATACGGAAATTTTCCCATCGGCTGACGGCTTCCTGGAGGTGGAGCGCGAAGGCACCGAAATCGGCGACCCGGAACGCGGTTTTCCCGAGTGGAAGTTCAATGTCAACCTGGACTGGCACCACCGGGACTGGGCCGCCACCTGGACTCTGCGCTATATCGACGAGTTGACCGAGTCCTGTGAAGCAGTTGAAGGCCTTGGGCTCTGCTCCGACGAGGCGGCACTGGAGAACAAGCTGGATGCCACCGTGTACAACGATGTCCAGCTCACCTGGTCGCCGGTGAACACGAGCAACCGCTACGCGGTGACCCTCGGGATCAACAACCTGTTCGACGAAGAGCCCCCCGAGTGCTACAGCTGTGCGCTCAACGGTTTCGACGCGACCAACTATGACGCGCCGGGTCAGTTCGTATACCTGCGCCTGGGCCTCAATAGCAACTAGTGCCACTACAGGGCCGGGGGGATAGCCGCCCCCGGCGCTTTCCTATACTGTTGCAAGGTATTGCGACCGCGGGGAGCGATCATGGAAACCACCGGCCACCACACCGTCAACGACCTCTTCGCCCAACTGGGCCTCCCCTCCGATGACGACGCCGTTGAAAGTTTTCTCGAACGCCACCACCTGAGCGGTGAGGAGCACCTGTCCGAGGCGCCCTTCTGGTCCGGCGGGCAACGGGAGTTCCTGGAGCAGGCGATCCTGGACGATTCCGACTGGTGCGAGGCGGTGGACGAACTGGACACCCTGCTGCGGCATTGAATGACCAGTAGGGTGCGCCGTGCGCACCGTCGGGCCGAATGGTGCGCACGGCGCACCCTACCACTCGCCAGGTCCCTCCCGCCATCGCTATAATGCGCCGCTTTCGACCGCCACAGCGGCAGACAAGACACCCGATGGAAAAACCCCACTTTCGCGCAGCGCTGCTGCATCCGCGCTACTGGCCGACCTGGCTGCTCTTCGCCTTCTGGTACCTGGTCGCGCAACTGCCCTACCGCTGGCAGCTAACCCTGGGCCGCGGCCTGGGCCGGCTGATGCTGCGCCTCGCCAGCCGCCGCCGCACTATTGCCGAGCGCAACCTGGCGCTGTGCTTCCCCGAGCTTTCTGAGGAAGAGCGCGCCGAGCTGCTGCGGCGCAACTTCGACTCCAACGGTATCGCGCTGGTGGAAACCGGCATGGCCTGGTTCCGCTCCAGCCAATGGTTGCGCAAGCGCTTCACCATCAAGGGCCTGGAGCACCTGCGGCAACCCCAGGAACGGGGGCAGGGGGTGGTGCTGATGGCGATGCATTTCACTACCCTGGAGATAGGCGCCGCCTTTATGGCCATGTGCCACAAAGTCGACGGCATGTACCGCCCGCACAAGAATCCCGTGTACGACTATATGCAGCGCAAGGGTCGCGAGCGCCACGGGGAGGATTCCGAGGTCTACCAGCGCAAGGATGTGCGCGGCATGCTGCGCGCGCTGAAGAGGGGGCGTTCGGTATGGTATGCGCCGGACCAGGACTACGGCATCAGCCACGGGGTCTTCGCCCCGCTGTTCGGCCAGCCCGCGGCCACTGTCACCGCCACTTCGCGTTTTGCCCGCCTGGGACGGGCACAGGTGGTACCCTACATGGTGACCCGGCTGGAGGGCGGTGCAGGCTACCGCGTGATGATCTATCCCCCGATAGAGGAAATTCCCTCCGGCGACGAACTGCAGGATGCGGTGGTGGTCAATCAGTTTATCGAGGCGCGCCTGCGGGAGAATCCATCCCAGTACATGTGGGTGCACCGCCGCTTCAAGACGCGCCCGGAAGGTGCTCCGGACGTCTACGGCGAGGCCCGCAAGCGCAAGCGGCGGCGCAAGAAGCGCAGATAGCCTGCAACTGGTCTGGCATCCGCCCGGCGCGCTCAGTAACATACCGGTTTCGTTTTTCGGCGGCTCAACCGGTGAAAGGTAAGGAGTTAGGATGTTTTCCGGCAGTATGGTGGCCCTGGCTACCCCCATGTACGCAGACGGCAGCCTGGACTGGGACAGTCTGCACAATTTGGTGGAGTGGCATATAGAGCAGGGTACTCGCGCCCTGGTTGCGGTGGGCACCACCGGTGAATCCGCTACTCTCGACGTCAACGAACACCTGGAGGTGATCCGCCGCGTGGTGGATCAGGTGGCCGGGCGCATACCGGTGATCGCCGGCACCGGTGCCAACTCCACTCAGGAGGCCATCGAACTCACCGAGACCGCCTCCAAGTGCGGTGCCGACGCCTGCCTGCTGGTCACGCCCTACTACAACAAGCCCACCCAGGAGGGTCTGTACCAGCACTACAAGACCGTCGCCAAGGCCGTGGCCATTCCCCAGATACTCTACAATGTGCCCGGGCGCACCGCGGTGGATATGCTGCCGGAGACGGTGCGGCGCCTGGCGGCGATCGGCAATATCGTCGGCATCAAGGAGGCCACCGGTGACCTGGACCGCGCGCGAGAGCTGCTGGAAATCCTGCCCGGGGATTTCGCCGTCTATTCCGGTGACGACGCCACGGCGCTGGAGCTGATGCTTGCCGGTGGCCACGGCGATATCAGCGTGACCGCCAATGTGGCACCGGCGGCGGTGGCGCAGATGTGCGAGGCGGCGGTCGGTGGCGACGCCGGGACAGCGCGCGCCATCGACGAACGTATCCGCATACTGCACAAAGTGCTGTTTGTGGAGTCCAATCCGATACCGGTGAAGTGGGCGCTGCGGGAGATGGGGCGCGTGGAGGGCGGTATCCGCCTGCCATTGACCTCCCTTTCCGCCGAACATCACGCCACAGTGCGCGAGGCGTTGCGTAGCGCCGGGATATTGTAAAAAACGCGCCGCCCAAGATTCGAAAGTAAAGGTATCGATAATGACAAGATTCACTGCTGGAACCGCACTCGGGATCGCCAGCCTCGCGCTGGTGGGCTGCGGAATGTTTGGCGGAGACGACGGCTATTTCCGCGACCGCGGCGATGACTACCAGATGGCCAACAGCCTGCCGCCGCTGCAGTTGCCGCCCGGTGTCACCGCCAAGCACCAGGAAGAGCTGTACGAGATTCCCCAGGTCGGCGGCGGTGAACTGGAGCGCGGCGAGTTCGAAGTGCCGCGGCCCCAGCCTCTTTCCACCAATGTGGGCTTGGACCGGGTGAAGATCCAGAAGCTGGGCAACCGCCGCTGGGTGCTGGTGTCCCAGCCGCCGGACGAGGTGTGGCCACAACTGCACTATTTCCTGCGCAGTTCCGGGCTGCAGCTGGCCATGTCCGACGCCAGTTCCGGGATTATGGAAACCGTCTGGCTGACTTTTGGCGAAGATCCCAACACCAAAGACAAGTACCAGTTACGGGTGGAGTCCGGCGTGCAGCCGGATACCACGGAAGTTCATGTGCGCCACCTGTCGGTACCTCTCGACGCGCCGGTGGCCGGCCAGGTCAACTGGCCGGAGCGGTCCACCAGTCCGGAGCGCGAGGGCTGGATGATCGACGAGATGTCCACCTCACTGGCCGCTGAGTCCACCGGCGCGACTGCGTCGCTGGTGGCCCAGGCGATCGGCGGCGGCTCGGTGAAGGTGCAACTGGTGGAGCCGGCGGGCAAGGAACCCTATATCGCCATGGACCTGGCCATGGACCGCGCCCGGGCCACCGTGGCTCACGCGATCAACGTCGGTGCCTATCGGCTGCACCAGGAAGATGCGGACGTCGGCCTCTTCTATGTCACTTACGACGAAGACCGCGAGCTCTCCGAAGAGGATGACGACAGTTGGTTTTCCTGGAGATTGGGCAAGGGCGAGGACGAGCAGGTAAAGGCCGCGGATAAAGTGACTTTGCAACAGCTGCTGGCCAACATCGATCCCTCTGCCGACCCGGCGCTGTTCAGCGGTATCGAGGGCCTGGGCGGCGCTGCGGACCAGCAGATTCCCGGATACCTGGTGCTGGTGCGCGGCACCGGGGAGGCAGTCCAGGTTCGCATTCGCGACACCCGCGGGAAGCCCCTACCCCGCAACCGGGCGACGCAACTGTTGATGGCTGTTCGTCAGAATCTCATTTAATGTTGCGCTTTGCCTCGCTGGGAAGCGGCAGCAAGGGCAACGGCACCCTGGTGGCCAGCGGCGGCCACTGCCTCTTGGTGGACTGTGGCTTTACCATCAGGGAGACCGAGCGGCGCATGGCGCGGCTCGGTGTGTCGCCGGCGGACCTGTCCGCGATACTGGTGACCCATGAGCACAGTGACCACCTCTCCGGTGTGGCGCCGTTGGCCCGCAAGTACGGACTGCCTGTCTACCTGACCCCCGGAACCCTTCGTGCGCGCGATATCGGCAAGCTGCCGCGGGTCCACCTGATCGAGGGCCACCAGCCGTTTGCGGTGGCGGACATCGATGTGACGCCGGTGGCTGTCCCCCACGATGCGCGGGAGGCGGCGCAATTCGTATTCCGCAGCCGCGGCAGCAGCCTCGGCCTGCTCACCGACCTGGGTACCGTGACTCCCCATGTGGAGGCACATTTTGGCGATTGCGATGCCCTGGTACTCGAGGCCAACCACGATCCGCAGATGCTCGCCCAAGGCCCTTATCCGCCGTCGCTGAAGCGGCGCGTGGGGGGTGCCTACGGCCACCTGAGCAACCAGCAGGCGGCCGGCTTCCTGCAGCGGGTCGGCTGCGAGCGGTTGCAGCATTTGGTGGTGGCGCATATCAGCGAAAAGAACAATACCGTCGAACGGGCCCGCGAAGCCCTCGAGGATGCCGCCGGGCAGGTGGCCAACTGCATTTTTGCCTGCCAGCAGCAGGGATTCGACTGGCTCCATATCGACAAGGCTTGAAATAACGTAACTACTCTCCCCTCCCCCGCTTGCGGGGGAGGGGCCGGGGGAGGGGGCTTTGATCAGCGCCCCCTCTCCCTAACCCAGTGACTCGCGCCATCCATGGCGCTCGGCCTTCGGCCAGCTAAAGCTGCCCAAATCCGCTCCCGGCGGATTTGTCCCCAAAGGGGGAGAGGGGACTGTTGGGGTGAGTAGTTACGAAATAACTTTGTGGGAGCCTGCCCTGCAGGCGCCAGCAGACTGGCTCCCACGAAAAGGGCGTTGCAGGGGGAGGGGGATGGAAACACTGCTGATCTATCTGCTGCTCGGTGCCGCCGCCGGCACCATCGCCGGCCTGTTCGGCGTTGGCGGCGGCCTGATCATAGTGCCGGCGCTGGTGCTGGTGTTCACCGCCCGGGGCCTGGCACCGGAAATCCTTACCCATATGGCAGTGGCTACTTCCCTGGCCACCATTGTTATCACCTCCCTCAGTTCCATCCGCGCGCACCATCTGAAAGGCGCCGTGGACTGGTCGGTTTTTCTCGCCATGACGCCGGGCATCCTGCTCGGTTCCTGGCTCGGCGGAGTGACCGCCCACCTGCTCCCGGGTGCCTGGTTGCAGCTGTTGATCGGCGTTTTCGCCCTGGTGATCGCCGTCAAGATGTGGCTCGATGGCCTGCGCAGCGCGCAACTGCCCACTGACGGCAGCCGTCTGCCCGGAGCCGCGGCGCTGTCTGCCGGTGGGGGTGTTATCGGCTGGGCCTCCGCGATCTTCGGCATTGGTGGGGGCTCGCTCACCGTGCCCTTCCTGTCCCACTGCCGGGTGCAGATGCAGCGCGCCGTGGCCACCTCCGCCGCCTGCGGCCTGCCCATTGCGGTAGCCGGGGCGATCAGTTTTGCGGTACAGGGATGGGGAGAGGAGCAACTGCCGCCCTGGAGCAGCGGTTATATCTACTGGCCGGCGTTTCTCGGCATAGTGCTCGCCAGCACGCCCTTCGCCCGGCTCGGCGCCAACTTGGCCCACCGGCTCTCGCCGCAGGTGCTCAAGAACTGCTTTGCCGGCCTGCTGTGCGTGATCGGGTTGCGGTTTATCTGGCTGAATGCGGGGTTGGTACTCGGATAATTGGTCGGGACTCGGGACTCGGGACTCGGGACTCGGGAAGGCCGCGGAAGATGGGCACGTCGCCGCGCTCCTTTGCCCATCCTACAAGGTGAGCCGACTTATCTTAGTGCCATTCGGTTGGCTACTGCCGCAAACAAAAAAGGCCGCTGCTCACGCAGCGGCCCGCTAATGCGTACTTCAGGCACTGCCCATACCTCAGGCAGTGTTGGCTTCCGCCTCAGTCCCCGCTGGGGAGTTTCCCGGCTGCCCCTGCCCTTCCCAATACTTGGACTTCAGTCCAACCAGGATAAGGATGATGCCGATGCCGATGCTGAACAGGCTGATCTGCAGGTACAGATTCGGCAGCTCTTCAACGTTGTTCGGATCGAAGTTTCCTGCCAGTAAGCCAGAGATGATGTTACCGATTGAGTAGGTCAAAACGAACACACCCATCATCTGGCCTGCAAAGCGGCGTGGTGAAAGTTTGCTGACCGCACTTAATGCAACGGGGCTCAGGCAGAGTTCGCCCACAGTGTGCAAGAAGTAAGTTGTGATCAACCAGTAGGGAGCGACTTTTAAACCATCTGCAGCATACTGTGCGGCGAAAAACATCACGATAAAGCCGGAGGCCATAATGATCAGACCTATGGCACATTTGAGGCTATAGGACGGGGTGATCATGCGCTTGCCCAAGTTGATCCACAACGCGGCAAAGAAGGGCGACAAGATGATAATGAACATCGGGTTGGCGTTCTGGAACCAAGAGGCCGGAATCACAAATGACCCGATCAGGCGATCGGTGTAGTCGCGGCCAAACAGGTTCAGGGAGGAGCCCGCCTGTTCGAAACCGGCCCAGAAGCAGGCAGAGGCTATGCAAACCAGGAACAATGCCCATAGCCTTTTCTTCTCTACCTCGCTCAGATTACCGCCGAAGTATATGAATCCGTAATATGCGAAGAAGATCGAGGTGAACGCCACCGCTACATACTGGGCAAGCAGCACTGGATTGATGGTAATGATTTTTGCCAGTGCAAGGCCGGTGATGATGGCTACGGCGATAACAACCGCACCGATAACGCGCCACGCCATTTTCGAGCCCTTTGGTGTCAGCGGGCTTTCCGGCAGGAGGCTGGCGTCTCCCAAGTTGTGAATTGTCTTGCGATATTGGATCAGGCCAATGGCCATACCCACTGCCGCGGCGCCGAACCCCCAGTGCCAACCGATATCCTCGCCAAAGTAACCGCAGATGGTATAGCCGAGGACTGAGCCCATATTAATGCCCATATAATAGAGCGCGTAGCCACTGTCACGGCGGACGTCGTCGGAGGAATACAGGTGGCCTACCAGTGCGCTGATGTTCGGCTTGAGCAGGCCGGTGCCTGAGGCGACCAGAATAAGGCCAATAAAGAAGGTGTTGTCATTGGGAATGGCCAGGACAATGTGGCCACACATAATGATGATGCCACCGTACCAGACAGCCCGTTGACCACCCAGCAGGCGGTCCGCAATCCAGCCGCCGGGCAGGCCTAAAAAGTAAACTGCCCCGGTGTAAAGGCCGTAGATTGCTGTTGCGGCTGCCACGGTGAAGGCAAGCCCCTCTTCCTGCAAGCTCGCAGTCATAAACAGTACGAGCAGGGCCCGCATACCGTAATAACTCATGCGTTCCCACATTTCAGTGAAGAACAGGGTTGAGAGCCCTTTGGGATGGCCGAAAAAGCCATCACTGTTCTGATGTGTATTCGACGACATAATCTGAATTTCCAGTTGTTATAGCTTTAACCTGAATCCGTGACTTCAGGTCTAATTGAGGCTGGATACGGCAACGGTAAAAGCCGTAGTGGTGTCCGCGACATTAGAAGACATAGAAGTGCCTCTGCCTGTAGATAGTAAGGGAAACCTCTGGCGTACAGAGCTTCCAGTAAAAACCTGCGAAGTGTAACAGTTGGTTGTTATCTAGGCTAATGGTTACAGGTGAAACGAGCGTGAGGGGTTTACAGGCAGCCCGGTTAGTGGTAAAGCTCATAAGAGCCTGCCGCCAGGGAACTATAACGATGAAAATCTCCCTCACAGTGACCGGAATTCTCTTTGTTGTCGTATTTTTAGGTGCTTGCACCACTATGCCGCCGACAGCCACGGAGGTGAACACCGGTCATCTGCTCAGTGGCGAGCCGCTGCTGGGCTACCGGGTGACGCCACAGCAACTGCCGGAGGTCGATATCCTCGGCCTCAGCGACGAGATGCGTGAACTCCTCGACAGCACTGCCCCGGATGCCAGTTCTTCGCAGAGGCTGGTGGTTCTGCTAAAGGCCTTCGGTGAGCAGTTTCATGTGGAATACGACGCGGACAGCACCCTCACTGCCGCGGAGACCTTCCGCAAGCAGCGCGGCAACTGCATGGCCTTTACGGTAATGATGGTGGCCATGACGCGGGCCCTGGGGGCCGAGGCCTATTTCAACCAGGTGGAAGTGCCGCAGACCTGGGACTATGCGGACGCGGACACCTTCGTCGTTTACCGCCACATCAACATGGTCTCCAGTACCCCGCGCGGTCGCCGCATTGTGGATTTCAACCTCGAAGCCTACGACCCGGTGTACGATCAGTTCCGCCTGTCCGACTCCGCCGCTTTCGCCCAGTTCTACAGCAACCGCGCGGTGGAGCTGCTGAAGGAAGGGGACTCTCGCGCCGCCTTCCTGTACATGCGCAAGGCTCTGGAACTGCAGCCGCAGGGCAGCGAACTCTGGGCAAATCTCGGGGTGATCTACGGGCGCGCGGGATTTGCCACCGAGGCAGAGCAGAGCTACCTACAGGCCATCCGCTTGAAACCGGCCAACCTGACCGCCATCAGCAACCTGGAACGCCTCTACCGCAACAGCGGCCGCGAGGTACTGGCGGAACACTACGAACGCCAGGCCCGCTACTACCGCGAGCGCAATCCCTACTACCTCTATTTCCAGGCTCGCAATGCCTACGAACACGGCGAATTCGAACTGGCACACAAGCGGCTCCGCCGCGCGCTGTGGAAGTACAGCGACGATCACCGTTTTCACTTTTTGATGGGGCTGACCAATTACCGCCTGGGGGATATGAAGGAGTCGCGGGAACATTTTACCGAGGCGTTTTCCCTGGCGGAAAACCCGGGTACCAAGAACGCCTATATGCGCAAGCTGGAATATTTGCAGCAGGGGCAGGAGTAATTCGCCTGCAGGGCAGGCTCCCACGGGAATATGGAGCCAATTCTGTGGGAGCCTGCCCTGCAGGCGAAAATCGAAAAAAAGGGGCGCCGATCGGCGCCCCTTCTCTTGTTTGCTTGCCAGGTCCTTTTTAGAACTGATAGCTGACTCCGGCCCAGGCGTAGCGACCTTTATAGTCCAGGGTGCTGTTCCAGTCGCCGGAACCTGAGCCATCAGTGGGCTCGCGGTCGGCCAGGTTGTCGACACCGGCGGTCAGCCGCAGTGCGTCGCTTACGTCCCAGCCCGCGTGCAGGTCCAGGTAGGTGTGCGAGGGCACTTCGCGATAGGAGGTCTCGCCGTCGCTCAGATGGCGAACATCCAGGCCCAGGCTCCAGCTGTCCGCGAACCAAGTGGCACCAGCGAGGCCGCGCCATTTCACGTACATTTCACTGGAGGTACCCACATAGCCCAGCTTGTCCCAGGTCTGGTCAGTCTGCTCGTTGTATTCGTCATACTCCAGCAGGCGGGACGCCTGCAGGCGCAAGGCCAGCTGTCCGGCATTGAAATGCAGGTTGTTGACGATATCGAGGTCCACACCGCGGGTGCTGATTTCACCGATATTCATCCGGGGGCCTTCCAGGTTGGTGACCTCGCCTCCGGCACCGCGGGTGATCGCGGCGCAAGCAGTCTCGATGCCATCGCGGTAGCAGTCGTCCAGCATACGCTGCAGGTCCGGAGAGGTGATGGCGTTCTCCACCTGAATATCGAAGTAGTCCAGGGTGATGGACAGGTCTTCGACGAAAGCCGGGGTCCAGACGATGCCGAAGGTGTAGGACTCGGCCTCTTCCGCATCCAGGTTCGGGTTGCCGCCGATATTGGTGGGAACCTGGCTGCCGCCCTGGGTAAAGCCCGGACCTACCATGGCGCAGTTTGCGCCCTGGCCTTCCTCGTTGCTCTCACTGGTGTCACAGGGATCGATCAGGTACTCGTAGCTCTGAGCGGTGCCGCTGTAAAGTTCGTAAATACCCGGAGCCCGGAAGGAGGTGGAAGCACTGGCGCGGAAACGAAGGTCTTCGATTGGCGCGTAGACAAAGCCCACTTTACCGGTGGTTTCGCCGCCGAAGGTGTCGAAGTCGGAATAGCGAACCGCGAGGTCAGCGGACAATTCTTCCGCATACTTGGCGCCGGCCAGAATGGGCAGGTTGAATTCGGCAAACACTTCAGTTACCGAGTAGTCCCCTTCGGTGGCTTCCTGCTGGTTGCCGAAGGTGTCGCCACTTTGGGTTTCCACGCTGGGATTGAACTCACCGGACTCCTTGCGGTATTCCACGCCCGCGGCAAAACCCAGGGCGCCGCCCTGGAACTGGACAGCATCTAGGTCTCCGGTAAGAGAGAGGCCGTAGTTTTCCAGTTCGTACTCGTTGTCTTCCCTGTCGGTGTAACGCATGTAGTCGATCACTTCGGAACTCATGCCGCCGGCAAATACCGGCTCGATGCCCGCTGTGCCGTTCAGGATTTCCTGCAGCTTGCTCTTGCTGTAGGAATTGGCGATCACGTTTTCGCCTTCGTTCTTGCCGTAGCTGGCGAATGCGTCCCAACTCCAGCCGTTGGCCAAGTCGCCGCGAAGGCCGGCCAGGAAGCGGTAGGTGTCGGTTTCCTGCTCGTAGTCGCGGGTACCGCCGACCACCGGGCGGATGCGCATATCGTTAAAGCCCTTCTGCCAGCTTTCGCCGGGGAAGGGGAACTCTTCGTCTTCCGGATCGCGGCCATTGGCGACCCAGGCGTCGTGGGCTTCCTGCCAGGCACTCTGCAGTTGTGCCTGAATTTCGGCGGGCAGATGCTCTTCTGGGTCTATTGTCTCTTCCGGGTCTCTTGCAAAACCGTTGGCGGAGTACATCGGCTGTGCGGCCAACTGTTGGTTGGTGGTTTTGTTGGTATAGCTGGCCTCTCCGTAGAGTTCTACGCTGTTGCTCAGCGAGTAGTTGCCGGACAGGTTGACGCTGGTGCGCTCCATGCTGCCCGCAAGCCACATGTGTTGGCCGATATCGTAGGAGGTGGCACCGTCGGTCAGGTTTTGGCCGTCCTCGCCAACGGTAAAGTTGCCATAGTCGGTGTAGAGGTTGCCGTTGGGGGTCAGTGAGCTGTTCAGCCCTGCCCAGTCGCGATCGTTGTAGGCAATTTCGTCGCGCTGGGTGTGGGAGATATTGCCCACAAAACTGCCGCGCTCGCCTTCATTGCCGAAGGTGAAGGACAGCTCGCCGTTTTCACCGCCGCCGTCTTCGGTGGCACCGCCGCGGACACTGATCTTTACGCCGTCAAAGGAATCTTTCATTACTACGTTGATAACACCGGCGACGGCATCGGAACCGTATACGGCCGAGGCGCCATCGGTCAGCACCTCGATGCGGTCGATCATATCGACGGGGATATTATTCATATCCACCGCGGAACTCACCCCGGAGCTGGAAGATACAAAACGGCGACCGTTTACCAGAACCAGGGTGCGGGAGGAGCCCAGATTGCGCAGGTCGACAAAAGCCAGACCGCCGCCCCCGTTGTTGTCGTTGGCGTTGATGCCCGCGGTGCCCATAGACGGCAGTTCGCGCAACAGTTCGTCGATGGTGCCCACCCCGGAGCGCTCGATGGCTTCTGAGCCAACCAGAGTGATGGGGCCGGTAGTTGACAGCGGATCGCGGGCAATACGCGAACCGGTAACGATCACTTCTTCGACTTGCGGGCCGGGTACCGCGTCCTGAGCCACTACGCCGGTTGTAGCGAGAGTACTCAATGTCGCGATAGCAGCGCTCAATTTAGTCTTGATCATAGGTAGTGCATCCTTACTTATGTACTTATGGTACTTACAGTGCGGTTAGAAACTTGTAGCATTTAATGCGTAAACTGACTTTAATGTATTAAATCTAAATATGGAACTATCGTGACTAAGCGAAGTATTTCTGAAATCAATACATAGTGCATGAAATATAATCGATAAGGTTGTTTTTTGATCTGCAAATGGCAGAACTATTCGCGTAGATAAGGTTTCATAGTGATAATTTTTCTTATTGGAAATAAATGTGAGCAGGCATGCTTTAAGTGTAAAGATGACAGGAAGGCATAAGGTTTGATCGAAAATTAATCAAATCAACCTGGCTGGTGGTTCAGTGAGAGGTGCTATTCAATAGATGATCGGTTTTCTTTTGTTGCTGAGTAAGCCGGCTGTGGAGAGAGAGGAGCATTGAGCCTGGGGGTGGCCGAGGGAGTCGGCTGGGCGAAGTGAGGTTGGGGTGTGGATTACAGCGACTCGGGCGGACGAGCGCCGTAGCGCTCTTCCGTCCGAGTTTGGCTGCTAGAGCTGGATCTTTTCTCGATTCTTCTCCAGCGTAGCTGTGCCCACCCCCTTGACTTCCAGCAACTGCTCCACCGAAGTGAAGGGTCCCTGCTCCTCGCGGAATTTGACGATCAACTCCGCACGGGCTTCGCCCACGCCATCCAACACTGTTGCCAGCTCCTCGGCCGAGGCAGTGTTAATATTGACCACGGCCAATTCCGCATCCGCCTCTGCGGCGATGGTGGAAACAGAAGCGCACACCAGAAACAGTGCGGCAAATGCAGCAGATAACCACTTTTGTGCTTCCTTCATAAAAAGTTCTCCTTGTGGGCTTGTCATGCGTGCGCTGGAACTGTCCAATTTCTCCAGCCCGATTACTTTACCAACTTATTTAGTGTTTGTGTGTGGGATTTTATTACACGCCATTACAGGTTTGGGCGCCTTCTGATCAAATATGGACGGGAGTGCTACTCCCTGTATGCGGTAACAACAGTGTCCGGCTAAAAAAGCCAAGGTAAGAAATTTATGCTCAATCAGTGGCGTAATTCGTGTCTGAACAGAATGCCGCTAAGTTAAGGGGGCCGGGCATTTTTGTAGGGTGGATAAGCGAAGCGCATCCACCAGAAGCCGGCTGCTGGAGTGGTGGATGCGCTTCGCTTATCCACCCTACATCGGGCCAATTGCGCTTAACTTAGTGCCATTGGTGTCTGAACACACGAGACAGTCAAAAATCTTGAATTTCTCTCCAGGTGCTTTACGTCATTCAGAAACCGCCACACCGCTCTCATAGAAATACTAAATTCGACAGCCGTGTGGCAGCTCCGCAGAGCCTAGGACTGCGGGGGGGGTTGACCTTAAGGGGCTGGTTCTGGCCCGGCTCGCGGATGTCAGCTGGTTTATGCGCATGCTGAACGAATCCATCTCCCGGGAGGACCAGTGCACCGGCCGTTTCTGGGAAGGCCGTTTCAAGTCCCAGGCGTTGCTGGACGAGCGGGCGCTGGCGGCTTGTCTGGCCTATGTGGACCTGAACCCGATTCGTGCGCAAATGGCGGAGACTCCGGAAGAATCCGCGCACACCTCGGTCAAGCGGCGCATCGCAGCGGCCAAGCAAGGTGAGCAACCACAGTCACTCTTCCCTTTCGTCGGTAATCCGCGAGAGCCCATGTCCGCGGGCATTCCCCTGCGGCTCGAGGACTATCTGGCGCTGGTAGACTGGACCGGACGCGCTCTTCGCGGGGACAAACGTGGAGCCATTTCTGACCGCCTACCGCCCATTCTGGAGCGGTTGCAAATCGACCCGAGAAACTGGCTCTACCTGAGCCGGAACTTCGAAAGCCGCTTTAGGTCTCTGGTTGGCTCCGCCCAATCGATACGCACCGCCTGCGAACAGCTCGGTAAACGCTGGGCACAAGGAGTTCGCGAGTGTGAGCGATTTTTCTCTCCGTCGCCCACGTCCTGATTCTTTGCCTTCCTTTTAAAGAGTACCGTCGCGACTCAACTGCGAGGGGTGCTTTGGCCTTAAAGCGGCTGATTGGGGCTCACTTCAACCCTAGATTGCCAGTAAACGTTCCGCTAACGTTCGAAAGATTTTTCAATACTAAACATCACCGGAATATACCTTCCGATTTTTCTATTTATGGCTGTCCTTTTTTGTCCGCCCGGTTGGGGAATATAGGTGGTAGTCCCCCAAGCCCGGCCATTGCTGGCCGGGCTTGGGGGTCTTTCCGGTCACCGGCAGGTGGCCGATACTTGCACTCTAGCCGCTGGTCAGAGCCCGGAACAGGTCGTAGCCGTCGGATAGCAACAGGTAGGCGGCTTCGGATACCACGCTGAGCGCGCGGCTATCGGCACTCTGTACGTCGTCAGAGGCGGTGAGTTCCAGCAGCCTTTGGGCAGCGCCCAGACGGTGATTGGCCGTATCCAGTATATCGAGGGGCTTGGCAGACCGGTCAAAGAAGATGACCGGGTCAGCGGTGGGGTGGGCTGTCAGCGCCTGAAGGCTGTGACAGGGGGAGGGGTTTTGAGTAAACTTCGCGTCAGCCATTGTCGACTCCTCATGCAGTCGGTGATGGTTAGCTGGTCTTGGGTGTTGGTACCACCCAGGGCCAGCGCCTTTTTTAAAAGAGACCGGTATTTGGCCTTCTTTCTTTCCTTTTTTACTTCCTTCTTTCCTTACATCCTTTGCTCTCCATCCTCTTTGGAAAATTGTAGAAGCTGGATGCATGTACAGTATAAATGGTCTCTGGTGCTAAATAAAGTATTGGCTGCAAGAATATTTGGATAAGGTCGCGGCTGCGCGTGACTTGATTCGTTAAGCCATCTTTCGCCAGTGGGCGACATCTTGAATATCGGCCAAGTCCTTCTGTTCGGCTTGTTGTTTCTTGTAAAGATCCCACCGGATTTGCAGATTGAGCCAGAAATCGGCCGAGACGCCGAAAAAACGAGCCAAACGAAGGGCTGTGCTGGGTGTAATGCCACGCTTTTGATTAACCAGCTCATTAACACGTTGGTAAGGAACATGAATGGCGTCTGCCAGTTCACGCTGTGTAATGTTCATCGGGCGCAGAAACTCTTCCACCACCATTTCGCCGGGATGAGTCGGTTGCCTATGCGTAGGAATGCGGACCATACTTCACCCTCAGTACACCACGTGGTTCCGATGAGGGAATGAGCGATACCCTTCGCCTATGTCATCCCGGCGCGCCCCTGCACCGGGAAAGTTCGCGAGCCATTGAAAGCGTTCGTACAAGTCCACCGTGTACGATTGCGCCTTCTCGACTCCCCAGTTCTTACGCCCGTAACGGGCGATACTCATCACATCTTCAGATGTGTTATTCGTCAGTTGATAGTGACCTTCCATTCGAACTCTGATCCTCTGTTTCGAGTTGCCGTTTAATGCCCTCCGGCGTCAGATCAGAAAACTCACCACGTTGGGCCTGAGCCATTCCTTCGGATAGGTGCTCACGCAATGCCTCCAGCTTGCTTTGCCTTTCTTCCATCTGCCTTAAGGCGTCTCTTACCACTTCGCTCGCAGAACCGTAACGGCCTGACTCCAACTGGTTTCGAATGAACGTTTCCCAGTGCGAACCTAGAGTCATGCTGGTACTAGCCATAACTGCTCCTCTTAATTAATGGTTAATGTAACTACTCTCCCTTCTCCCGCTTGCGGGGGAGGGGGGCTGTTGGGGTGAGTAGTTACTGGTGAATAATGTTTGGTAATCTCACAGGATGGTGAATATTCAAAAGTACTCAATAATATTCAATATGAATAGTATCATCCCGAGTGGGGTTGTCCATTATTTTTGTCCGAAATGCTGTCTTTTCTACTTGTTTTGGCCAAAAAGCCGCTTTGGCCAAAGTGGATGAAAGTTGGCCTGCCCAGAGGGTAGAGACGGGGCTTTGGACAGCGCAGTTGGTGAAGAGATATTTTGGCCGATATGCCAGCCTTAATGCCATTTTGGCAAGAGGTGAGGCAGGATTCAGGGTGCTTTCTGGGTCGATAAATAGGCAACTTTTGGTCTGGTCTAAATCTGACCTGAAAGTCCAAAATCGTGCCGCAGACTGGCGTTGTAAATGCAAGGTAACCCGGCCGCGCAACTTATGCCACCACCGGCACCAGCCAGACTTCACTGCAGTGGTCCACCAGCAGGGTTCCGGTACCACTCTGGGCCACTGGAGTAGTCTATGAGCTTGGGTTCGGGTAACCCCTCGGCGCTGGCCCTCTGGAGCCCGCATTCTGCTGTGCCTTGATCGGCCACGCGCAGGGGGGGGCTATGGACAAGTGTTATCCGAACCCCTAGATCCCGGGAAAGGTACTATATGGGGAATCGGCCCGGCGCCGGATTTCTCCGTTAAGGCTTCCGCCAAATTTTTCACCTGCCCCCCAGACTCAAAACCATGCCTCCCTTCGGTCGGTTGGTGGCTCGTGCTGTGGGCACCATTCCCGGGAAGCGTCCGGTATCCCCAAAACTGCCAAGTTAAAAGTAAGCGCCCGACGATCACGCCTTGCCAGTACTCTCCCTTGTAGGAGCGGGCCTGTGGCCCTCATCTGCAAGTCATTGAGCTGGTTAACTTTTGTCCGCCTGCTCTCTTTACCAAAAGACACCGATTTCTGCATAAATAGACCAGTTCTTGAGCAAGTCAGGGCCATTTAGGTATACAATCAGCACATTGCAAGAGAGGTTACAAAAATGTCTATTCGCCCAATCCCCACTGCGCCAAGAGCAGATAAAGCCCCAAAGGTAGAGATTATCAATGGTCGCCGTGTCAAGGTAGTTAACCACGAACAAGCCAAAGAGATCGGCAAGTCCGTGATCGCTGAATACCGTGAGTCTTTGGAAATCCTTAAAGATCGGTAACGGGAGTATGAGATGGTCAATTTGGACGACCTCGCGCACCTTACCGCTGAGGATGTGCATGGATACCATGACGCAATTCTAGAAGAGCTTCCCGGTCTACCGGGGACGAAACCCGGGATGAGCGTTGAAGCGCTTGTCGGTAGAATCCACCAAAACCTTTACTACACCCACTTCAAGGGCATCGAGGAAGTCGCTGGGCTGTACGCGGAAGTTATCGCTCGGGGGCATGTTTTCAATGATGGTAACAAGCGCACCTCATTAGTCTCGATGATCTCATTTTTAAGAGCAAACGGGTACGCAGTGGATGCAAATCGAAGTGAAATTGCTGAATGGATCATCAAGCTGGCAGATGGGCAAGTGACCTATCGGGAGTTCGGCCCTTGGCTAAAGATTCGCCTGCGGGGTAGTCTCCCCGCAGGAGAGCCAGCTTAAGTACACGGTCTTTTTTGATATGGGGAGGCTTAGTACCAACTCGCACGGCTGCCGGCCTGCTCAGTCAACCGCACCCGGAAGTGGATTTGTCATCGAAACTGGCGACCAATTGCTCCCCATTTTGAGGTCAAGAGTGGCGCCAGGCTGTCGCACCGGGAGGCGAGGAATTTGAAAGTCTTTCGCGAAGAATATTCCGACCTTGCCAGTGGCGGGTTGATTTCGTACGACGGGGAGGAACTTTCTGGGTGGCGGAAGGGGTGCTGGCCGCGCCCTGTGTTGATTCGATTTTCGGCCCAGCCGACGTAGGCCGTGCGGATGGCCAAACACCACGCCCACCAGCCGCGGTACTCGCCAATCAACGCATCGGGATCCCTGGGTTGGGCGTGGGACGGCTCCAGGTAGTCCTGGATGCCGGCGCGCACGCGCGCCAGATCGGCGAGCAGGCGAGGGTAGTCGAAGTGGTAGCGCTTGCCGGTCACGACGGGGTTGGAAGTCGCGCTCTGTTTGACGAAGCGCTCAAGGGCGTTGAGTTGGTGCAGCGTGGCGGCTAGTTCCTGGCGCTGCAAGGGGGAACTCTGGGGACACCCACCACGCCACGGGTGGCGAACTCTGGGGACACCCACCACGCCACGGGAACTCTGGGGACACCCACGGGAACTCTGGGGACACCCACCAAACAAAAAGTTTCCCGCGCCACTGCTATTGCATCGTGCCGCCACCTGCGCAAAATACTGGTTATACATCCAGATCCATGAGCCAGCAGAAAATGACTGTGCCGCGCAAAGCTCTTATCTGCCCAGACACCACACCCTACTACCACTGCGTCTCCCGCTGTGTGCGCCGTGCCTTCCTGTGTGGGCGGGATGAGCGTACAGGACAGAGTTTCGAGCATCGCCGCCAGTGGATTGAGGACCGGTTGCTGACACTGGCCGAGGTGTTCGCCCTGGATGTCTGTGGATATGCGGTGATGAGCAACCACTACCATGTTGTGCTGCATATCGATCGACAGCGGGCAGCAGGCTGGGATTTGCGCGAGCTGACTGAGCGCTGGCACCAGCTGTGCAAAGGTTCTGCGCTCTCCCAACGCTTTGTTCGCGGTGAAGCCCTGGATTCCGCAGAACTGGCCCGGCTTGCGGAGGTTGCGGAGACCTGGCGCTCAAGGCTTGCGGATGTCAGCTGGTTTATGCGCATGCTGAACGAATCCATCGCCCGGGAGGCCAACCGGGAGGACCAGTGCACCGGCCGGTTCTGGGAAGGCCGCTTCAAGTCCCAGGCGCTGCTGGACGAGCGGGCGCTGGCGGCTTGTCTGGCTTATGTGGACCTGAACCCGATTCGTGCGCAAATGGCGGAAACTCCGGAAGAATCCGCGCATACCTCGGTCAAGCGGCGCATCGCAGCGGCCAAGCAAGGTGAGCAACCACAGTCACTCTTCCCTTTCTCCGGTAATCCGCGAGAGCCCATGTCCGCGGGCATTCCCCTGCGGCTCGAGGACTATCTGGCGCTGGTAGACTGGACCGGACGCGCTCTTCGCGAGGACAAACGTGGCACCATTTCCGACCGCCTACCGCCCATCCTGGAGCGGTTGCAAATCGACCCGAGAAGCTGGCTCTACCTGAGCCGGAACTTCGAAAGCCGCTTTAGGTCTCTGGTTGGCTCCGCCCAATCGCTGCGTACCGCCTGCGAACAGCTCGGTAAACGCTGGGCACAGGGAGTTCGCGAGTGTGAGCGATTTTTCTCTCCGTTGCCCACGTCCTGATTCTTTGCCTTCCTTTTAAAGAGTACCGGCGCAGCTCAACTGCGAGGGGTTCTTTGGCCTTAAGCGGCTAATTGGGACTCACTTCAACCCTATATTGTCAATAAACTTCCGCTAACGTTCGAAAGATTTTTCAACAAGCTTCGATGCTGCTGGTAGGACGCTGGTTTTTGGCGGGATTATCGATTTGTGGGTGTCCAGTTGTTAGTTATCCAGTTGTTAGTTATATGGGTGTCCAGTTGTAGTTATTTCCAGTTGTAGTTATTCTCCAGTTGTTATTCTGGGCGAGTTAATTTAATTTTATTCCTGCTTGATTCAAGGTGTCTAAAATAGGAGTTAAAAATTTTTGATATGCTTTCCATTTTTCTATTGATGAGTGATAAATGGGTTGCCTTACTTGCATTGCACTCGCTGTTGCTACTTGGTCCTTAATATTTGTATGATTTAAGCACGCGTCTTCCCATGGGAGCTCGCAAAAATTCAGAATTCTTTCTAACTCGTGTTTTGGGTTCTCTACTAGGTTTTCGTATGAAGCTCTTATGATGTGACTTGGAAACTGTTGTTCCCAGCATTCGATTAAGCTTCGATACAGCAAGTAATACTCGGCTACTTCCTCTAGATTATATGAATAAAAGGCAACGGCAGAGAATAGTTGTTTGTAGTTGCTGAAGCAGGTGTCTGCTGCGCCGCGGGTCATATGAATTATTTTGGCGTTGGGTAAGGATTTTACGATTAGTGGTATATATAGGAAGTTGAAAGGATTCTTGTCAATGATGTATCTATTGTAGGTGTCCCGTCTCGGGATGCTTCTAAGGTAGGTTTCGCCGAGTTCATGCATCGGCAGTCTTGCCGATGCATGAATTGTGTCCGCGTCAAAATCTAGGTTTAGCGGATTTTTGCATAGCTTTTTCAAGGCTATTCCGAAGTTCCTCAGCTCCCCATAGGAGTTGGTCGCTGAATGCGATGAAAGCAGTTTTTCAATTAAAGTTGTCCCGGTTCTCGGTAGTCCGACAACAAAGATGATTGGGTCTGATTGTTTTCCGGGTTCCTTATTTGATGCCCACTCTTCGTTGAAGATTTGTTTTATCTTTGAGAACCTGTCTTTCTCTTGAGAGATGGAGAATTTTATTTGGCTGCGCTTCAGCTTATTTCCTATTTCGTAATATTCAAAGGATTTATCAAAGTTTTCACTTTTCTCTAGAAGAGATCCCAGTGAAAAACTTGCGAAAATTTTTTCTTCGTTGGGTGACCTTTCAGAGTGTAGTATTTGAGTGAGACTTTTTAAGTCTGAGAAATTGCAGCGGTTTATCAGATTTAGACCCCAGTACGCCTTTCCAGATAGCGGGGAGGTTTTGATTATATTTCTAAAGTTTTTTTCTGCTTCGTTTGTGCGGCCTTGAGCTATTTGTGATATGGCAAGGTTATGCCTGAACCTCAGGGTGGAAGGTGCAATCGCCGCTGCTTTTTTGTAGAAGTGGATGGCTAGTTTGTGTTCATCTATAGAGGCGGAAGACATACCTAAAATGTCGAGAGACCAAGTGTCGTGAATGTCGAGCTCTCCCGCGCGTTTTAGCGCCGAGATAAGACCAGAAAAATTTCCGCTAGACAGTAGGCAGAAAGCTTGCTGTGCCACGTAGTGTGGGTGGTTCGGCTGTAGTTCTAAGCCCTTATTGATGGCATCTAATGCATCCTCGATTCTCTTTGTTCGCCGATACACTTCACTTAGAAGAAGCCACGCTTTGGCGTCAAGCCCTGGGATTTCTGCGAGCAGCTTACTGATATGTATACAGGCTTGTATGTCGTTGCGGCTTAGCGACAATTCTAACTGTCTTGTGAACCGATCCTTGCGGTCTTTTTGAGATTGATGCGTAACCATTGTTTTCCAAATTCAATTTGTAAATGCATAAATAATGCCATGGATTTAGGGGGGACAAAAACTCAAAAAGCCACAGGTGGAGTCCACCGGTGGCTTTGAAAGACAACTTTTAAGCTTAAAGCTTAGAAGTTGAAGTTTACGCGACCGTAATAATAGCGACCTTGGGTCTCATAGGTGCGTACGTCGGTATTGTCGTTGAAGCCGGTGTAAGCAAACGGAGGTTGCTCATCGGTGACATTGTCAATGCCGAAAGTCAGGCGAGTCTTGTAATCGGACAGGTTGTAAGACAGTTGGATGTCATGAATAACCTGGCTATCAACTTCGTGAGGCTCGTTAGTCTGCTCTCCAGTTACTGGGTCTATGTTATACCAACCGTTGAGGGTTTCCATAACGGAATGGATATAGCGGGAGCTGAAACTGGCATCCCAGTTCTCGTAGCTCCAGTTGGTGGTAAAGTTGGTTTTCCAGCGGGGGAAGTTGCCATCCTGGTTATCTTCGAGGCGGCCGGCATGACTTACTACATCTCCGTTGGAGAGGGTTTTGTCATACTCGGTCACATATGCGGCATCGAAACCAAAGCCGAACAGGCCTATGCTGGTTCCCGGCATCTGATAGCGAAGTGACAAGTCTACACCCGAGGCGTTCAGGCCACCGACGTTGGTATTGAGATCGTGGATAAATATAATGCTACCCACTTCAGCACCGCTGCCTGGACCCCAACGGTCGATCTTGTCACAATCCAGACCTCCCTTATTCGGATTGTGGCAGTTATCGAGGATGACCTGGGGACCGGTAGTGGAAATCATGTTTTCAATTTCCGTTTCCCAGTAGTCCACAGTTAAGGAGGCACCGTCGAGCCAGGAGGGCTGATAAACCAGGCCTACGGTGAATATATCGGCTGTTTCCGGCTGCAGATCCGGGTTGCCGCCGATCTTGGACGGGATTTGAATAATTCCCTCATCGTCGTAGCCGCCGTCTTCGTCGTCTGTCCGTGGGGGCACGCCATCCGCGACACAGGTGTCGGTCGGGTCGCTGGCGCACTTGTCCTTCGCGTTGGGGAAGGTGCTGGCAATACCCTGGTAGAGTTCGGGGATGGACGGCGCGCGGAAAGCCTCGGACACCGTGGTGCGAACTGTCAGGTCATCGGTGATGGACCAGCGCAGACCTACTTTAGAGTTGGTGGTATCACCAAACGTGCTGTAGTCGGAGTAGCGCGAAGCCACACTCAGCTCCAGGAAGTTGATTGCGGGCAGGCCTTCCAGCAGAGGAACGGCAAACTCCACATAGGCTTCGTTCAGATGGTAGGAGCCTCCAGTTGCAAGCGACGAACCTGCAGTTGAAGTGCCCAGCAGTTGCAGAGAATCGGGCTGGGAGAATCCGCTAACCTTACGATGCTCAAGACCGAACGCCATGCCCAGAGGTCCAGCAGGCATATCGATGATGCCACCACTAATGTTGAATTGCACAGCCGACATGTCGTTACCACCTTCCGTAATGGAAACGTAGTTGCCGCTAATGTACTCCAGCATTTCTGCAGTAATTTCGGTATCGGTTCCCGGAACACCGAAAACGTTGAGGGGCACACAGCCATCAATTACCCCTTCTGCAGTACCGTCTGAACTACACAGTACGTTGCCTGCAGAGTCTACAAAAGTGGGGCCAACTGCCTCGGCTACTCTCTCCAGGTTGAAGTAGCCTTTATCGATGATATTGGCGTCGTTTTCACCATAGAGTGCAGAGAGATCCCAGTTCCAATCGCCTAATTCACCTGCAATGGCCAGAGTGATTTGGTGTGTGTTGGTTTCGTGGACTTGGTCTCGACCCCCGGTCTCCACCATGCGACGACGCCAGTCGTTCAAGACCATGGTTTCGCCGTCAGCATTCTTCGGGCCAAACTGCTGGTTATAGTAGTTCAGGTCGGAATACGGTGCCGCGTGACCAAAGAATGCCAAGGGAGCGAGAGGTTCCGGGGCAATCAGACGCTGGGAACCGCGGTGCGTGTACATGAATTCAGCACTGGCCTCGACGTTCTTCAGGGCGCCGAGGTCGCCGAGATTATAGTTGCCGAAGGCGCTAACGCCCCAACGCTCGTTAGGAGTTTGAGTATAGTTGGCGGGCGCGTAGTTATATGCATCGGTAGCGCCGTTATACTCTCCCCATTCGCCAAACTCTGGGCCTCGAGAGTAACGAATTCCATCAGACCCGCCGTGGTTGCCCCAAGGTGTGGCGGATGAGCCGCCAGGTTCTTGACCCGTTGGGTTCCAGTAGGGGTGGAACCAGATCTCTTCTTGCGAGTACTCGCGGTCACCGGCCCATATAGGTTCCTGGTTTGCGTAGTATCCAGAGACAACAAAGTTGCCATTATCGCTGGATGTACCGAAAGTAAAGCTGGCTTCCTCTTCTCTGCCATCCCCCTCGCTGGTTTCGCCGAAAGAGGTGGAGAATTCCGCACCCTCGAAATTGTCACGGGTAATGATGTTGACTACGCCCGCAATAGCGTCCGAGCCATATACGGCAGAAGCACCGTCTTTCAGTACTTCTACGCGCTCGATCATCGCTACCGGAATGTTGTTCAGGTCGACAGAAGAGTTAGCGCCCAAGCCGGAAGCAACAGCGCGGCGGCCGTTTATCAGCACCAGAGTGCGCTCTTCACCGAGGCCGCGCAGAGAGAAACGCACAGCACCGGACCCGCCATTGTTAACGCCAGTGTTGGTTGCGGCACCTGCGGAAGACGGCAGGTTTTGCAAAATATCACCGACGCTTAGTTCGCCACTTCCTACAAGATCTTCCCTGGAGAGTACGGTTACAGGGTTGGCACCTTCCAGGTCAGCGCGCTGAATACGCGAACCGGTGACTAGTACTTCTTCCACGACCTGCGCATCTTCCTGCGCAAAGGCGGGCATGGCCGGAACCATTACTGCGGCTGCGGTAAGCCCCAAGGCCCCTTTCACAGCAACAGACAGAATGTTCTTTTTCATTGTAAATCCTCTCTTGATCGTTGGATTTATAGTGTTTGCCACAAATGGCGATGATTAGAAGTGGCAACCCCCAAGTGGCCACTTCCCTCCCAACACTGCTATTGACGGCTGGGAGGATGGTTCCCTCAAAAAAATCGCATTTTTTTTCCTTAACTTCGCAATGTCAGGTTTGGGAGGTTTGTTTTGTGTGTTTTTTGATCAGTTTGGAGGTGTAAAGGAGTGAAGAGACGCCCCGTTCGGGGTGGGAAGGGCCGGAGGGGGTTGGAACTGGAGAGTCACGCTGCCAGCAGAGGGGGTCGATGACGTCGTAGTTCAGAGCCTGGCTTGCAGGCGGTTGAATTGGTTCTATCTGCCCGCTATTCGCCAGCAAGGCTGGCTCCCACAGGGGAGGGAAGTTTTGACTCGATAGTATCGGATTTAGGGAGCTGTCGGTTCCGGGCGTCGGTTGCCACCGGAGGTCTCCATCTTCTCTCAGCAGAAATGGCTGGCGCGCAGATCTACCTCGGCGGCCTCGAAACCGGGGTCAGGCCATCTGGCGAGGGGCCACTTCCCTCGCGATTTGATCCGCCCGCTCGATCTGTGCGACCCGCAGGTCGACTATGTCGTTGATGCGTGGCGCCGGCACATGCAGCGCCTTTGCCAGTGCATTGGCGCTCATGCCCAGCGGGACCAGGTAGTCCTCGCGCAGGACTTCACCCGGGTGGATGGGGCGCATGCCGCTGTTGAACATATTTACCTCCTCAGTGGTAATCCTCGATGGCCACATCTGCCGGGCCATCCGGAAGTATATCGAATAACGTTAAGCGTCAAATTGGAGGCTGCTGGTTCCGGACGTTGCGGATACCGCCGGAAATCTCCACATCGTCCCGGCAGAAGCAGCTGGCGCGGATGTCTTGGTGCCAGGTGGAGTCTACGTGGATGTCCAGAACGGCGTCCCGGGAGGGCGAATCCGTCCCTCGATGATGAAGGCGGAGCGCCTACCAGGTTGTCAGGCACGCCAGTGGTAGAGCTGGCGTGCTTGGCGGAACAGGCGGCCGTCGGTCAGCGAGGCCAGGAGGTCTGGGATGGTTTTGCGCTTGAATAGCAGATGCTCCTTGATCAGGTAGTCCCCGAGGGGCAGCCGGGCGCGCTGGATGGCAAGGCCCCGTCTGTGGAGTTCTGCGAGAAGAGGCGGTGCCTTTTCGCGGTGGCCGACAGCAATCTGCATGGGGCGTTTATCAGGTGGGAGCGGTTTCCGTTCTGGTGGGAGCCAGCCTTGCTGGCGAATCTGGGGGCGGCTCCTTTATCGCCAGCGGGGCTGGCTTCCACACTGGGGGCGGCCGCATATAGTCGAATCAATTCCATTGACTCAGGCTTCCAACCTTTCCAGTTCGTGGTCAATGGCTTTTACTACCAGGTCGTTGATGGATTTCGCCGGGCGCCCCTTGCCCACATACATGGCCATACGCAGGTGTCGCTGCTGCCCGACGCGCACATTGAAGCTGCCTTTACAGGGCTTTTCCGGTTCCTCTCCCCGCTTTTCACAATCCGCCAGGTAGTCATTCACCGCCTCCTCGAAGGCTTGGCGTAGCTCGGCCACTGTCTCTCCCTCGTAGTTCACCAGCGGGCGGATATACTCCAGTTTCCCGAACAGGCAGTTGTCCTCCTCGCTGGCTTCGATGGAGCCGTAGTAACCCTTGTATTTCATCAGGTTGCTGCTCATCAGATCATGCCTCCCAGTTTCAATTTCTCGATAATCTGCCGCCGCACGTAGGCCTTCACCTCGTTGCCCGGGTGCGGCTTGTGTAGGTTGATCAGCTGCTCCGGGTTACCGTTGGTGAACTTCACTCGGGAGCCGCTTCCCTCTTCCAGTTCGTAGCCGAGCCCGGCCAGCAGGGTCTTCAGTTCATGCCAGGTGAAGGGCCCTTTCGAGTTGTTTAGTTTGGCGACCAGTTTCTCTGTTTTGCTCGTCCCGGCTCCTGCGGTGTATGCGCATTAGAATAGCGCCTTTGCCTTCTTTTTGTAACTAATTTTAGTTGCATTTGGCGGGGCAGAGTTGGATTTTGTCGCGAATCCCATACTCCCGGCCGCTTCAAGGGCCGGATTCATGTAGTCGAGGAAATCGACGGCAAACGAGCCCGCCCAGCTTTGTAATCTCCCGCAGCCTCGTTCACCAGCCAGCGGGGACTCCCGGCCAGTTCGCGGCCCAGGTTTTCCGTGGCGGCCAGTTCCCGTCCATCGGCGTTCGCTATGGTGGCCATGCTGCCGACCGGGGGTGCACTTCGCGGGCAATCTGTTCTTGTCGCACTCTCTGCACGACTCTCAGGTCATATTCGGTCTGCAGGGACATCCAGAACTGCGGCGTGGTGTCGAAGTAGCGCGCCAGGCGCATGGCAGTGTCGGCAGTACGCCGCGCCTCTCCCTGACTATTTCGTTGATGCGCGGTGCTGGGACGTGCAGCGCCTTTGCCTGTGCATTGGCGCTCATGCCTAGCGGGACCAGGTAGTCCTGGCGTCCAGAATAGCTCCACTATTTAGTTTCCAGGCGGCAAGTCGCAGCATGGCGGGCTGCAAATTTGGCCTTGACCTCATTGAAAAGGGGCCGAGCCCTTTAATATGAGTATCCATAGTTTGTCCTCGGCTTGAACGCAAAACTTCCGTTTCATAGCTTGGCTGGATTCAGCCGCAGCATCAACGTCATAGGGTGAAGCGGCGACGCCCGAAAACCGTAGTGCTCATAGAACTCTTTGGCGCGGTCGTGCAGTGCGTGCACCAGGAGTGCGCGAACACCGGCGTTTTGCGAAACAGCCACCGCCCGATTAACCGCGTCCTGCAGTAGTGCTCCACCCAGTTTGAGTCCTTGTGCGCGGTGATCGACGGCCAGACGGGCGAGAACCATCACCGGAATCGGGTCCGGCATATTGCGGCGCACGGCGCCGGTGGCGGCCTGGTGCGAGACGGCGCCCGCTGCCATCGCGTAGTAGCCTAACACCCGCTGATCCGGATCTACCACGACGAAGGTGCGGCTGGCTCCGGTCAACTGGTTGGCCCCTGCGCGGCGTTTGAGCCATTCATAGAGAAGGGCCTCGCCGCAATCAAAATCCTCCAGCGAATGGGCCGTGCTCAACGGCTGCGGTGAACTGAGCTGCAGGCTCATGCTGCATCGGTGTCCCAAGGAGGTTTGACCGCCATGAGGCGCTCAAGCCCAGGGTTGGGACTCGGCGGCGCATCAAGCATCTCTGTGAATTGCTTGAACCTGTCGACATCCAGATCGAAGAACACCTGGTCAAGCACAACCGCTTGTGCCCTTTCGCAAGCGGCCTCCAGCATGAAATCAGAACGGTTCTTTCCCAGCAGGCTGGCGGCGTGGTCGATCAAGTCCCGCTGCTCGGGCAGCGCCCGCAGATTGATGGCGGCATCACGCATTGGCTTCTCCTACTTGTGCATACACAACAGATACACGTATTTTGGTGTGGTGTGTAGCTGTTGTCAATACGGATCGTGGTAGAGACCACAGGTTAATGGGGCGGACTGAAAAAGGGGTCGAAAAAGGGGGCGGAGCCGAATGGCACTAAGTTAAGCCCCGAGCTGCTCCCGCCCCTGAGGGTTGCGCTGTAGGAGCCTGCTTGCAGGCGAACATTTCCGGTGCCTTGCCGCGACTTCAATTCGCCTGCAAGCAGGCTCCTACAGGGAGATTCCGCTTAACTTAGTGCCATTCGGGTCGGAGCCCTTTAAGATGCCCTTGTAGCCGCGTGTTTTTTGAACGGGTGGCGGGCCAGGGCGACGATCAGCCGGTCCGCGGGATCGGCGTGAAAGTCGCCCGGAAGGTGGACAGACTGCACGGCGAGATGTTGTCCACTGGGGCGAATGTCAGTGCATCTACCCCCGATACAGTATCGAGCCAATCCTGAACGTCCATGGCCTGAGGTGAAAGTGATCAGGGCGAATCGTTTGGCTGGGGCGAGGGCGGGGGAGTCCGCTGCGAAGAGAATGCGAGTCTTCTGCCCGCTGCACCCTGGCGCTCTCTTCGTGTGAAAGGGCTCTGCCCCCTTTCTGCTGACCCTTTTCTGTGACCTGACCCCTTTCTGTGACCCCTTTCTGGACCCGACCCTTTCTGTGCCTTTCTGTGTGGACCCCTTTCTGTGGCTGCCCCCCTTTCTGTGGCTGGTGCCATGGTACCTCATACGGTCTGCAGGGTCGGCCAGTGCTATGCGGTGGGAGGTGCCCTCCTGGTGAAGGGGGGGGCGCAGCAGCGCTGGCTCCCACAGGGCTTCCAGGTGTTGGGGGCGGGGGGCTTTGGGCCGAGCGCTATGAATTGTGTCGCGTGGCGTCATCGCTCCGCTACTGAGAAGAACGTTGGGCATCCACACCGGAAAATCCACGCCGACCTGAATTCTTCACCAGATGGTCTTCACGTGCTTGTAACCGCGTATTTTTTGATCGGCGGTTACCAGGCTTGCGGAATGGTGGCGGGCCAGGGCGACGATCAGCCGGTCCGCGGGATCTGCGTGAAACTCGCCCGGAAGGTGAACCGACTGCACGGCGAGATGGTTGTCCACCGGTGCGAATGTCAGTGCTTCTACCTCCGATACCGTATCGAGCCAATCCTGAACGTCCATGGCCAGGGCCAGGCGGCCGCGTTCCACCAGCAGTGCGATTTCCCAGGCACTGATGCTGGATACGAGGATCAGCCCATCGGCGCTGTTCATTTCCGCATCAATGCACTTTTTAGCCTTGAGGGACAGGGCCGGGTCACTGGCTGCCCACCACACCAGCGCGTGAGTATCGAGGACTATCACCCCAGGATTTCCCAGTCCGTGGCACCCACCGGTTCGGTGGGCTCCCGGTAGTCCAGCAGGGTCCCAGCCAGGCGCTCCAGCGGGGAGCGCCGGTCGGTGCGTGCGGGGCGCACTTCTATTTTCGGCTTGCCGTGGTCGGTAACGATCAGCGGGCGGCCCGTGGTCTCAACCCGGCGCAGCAGTTCCAGTGCATGGGCCTTGAATTGGGTCTTGGATATCTGGTCAGAGTGCATCTGTGGGCTCCCGGGAAGTGGTGACCTCGCTGCATTCTATGGGGTGAATGTGACCATGGCAAGTGGTCAGTTCTGGGCTGCGTCGGTTGGGCATGCCCGCCCGAGCCGTGCGCAGATGTCACAGAGTCCAGTCTTCGAGCCTGAGACCTGGTACCTGGTGGAAAGCCCGGTCGTTGGTTACCAGAATGGCGCTGGTGGCCAGCGCGTGGGCGGCAATCAGCAGGTCCAGCGGGGCGAGGGTCTTGCCTTTGCTTTCCAGTTCGGCACGTGTGGCGCCGTAGTAATCCGCGCTGCCGCTGTCCCAGGGGAGGGTGTCTACCCGTTTCAGGAATTCCCGGACTGCCTGGTGAAGGCGTTTGGCCTGGGGGCGCCTGGCGAGGCCAAATAGGAGTTCAGCTTCGGTTATGGATGAAATGCTCAGGGAGTTCATTGGAACTGACTGGATTTTGTTGCTGATGCCGCGCTCTCCCCTGAGCAGGTGGCTGACGGCGTTGGTGTCGAGCATGTAGAGTTTCACGGACTATTCTTTCCAGTCCTTGAAGGGGTCCCGATCGTGAGGTCCCTGGTTCCGCTCCTCGTCGCCCAGGAAGTCATCGGGTACGGAGAGGCCTTTGAGTGCCTCGAAAAAACCCTCCCAGTCCGTTGGCTTGGCCGACAGGATGACATCTCCTGTTTCAGGGTCCCTATGGATATAGACCTCCTTCCCTTTGAAACGGTAGGAAGCGGGGAGGCGTACGGCCTGGCTTCGGCCGTTGGTGAAAAGTTTGGCGGTCTGGCTCACGGAGTGTCCTTCCATATCAGGATCTTCGGGAAGTTTATGGTTGAATGAGGTATATATCAAGGTATATTCCGCGCTTGAGGTTCCCTGAAAGACATAGGGACCCCTCCGGCCCAGTTCGCGGCCGAGGCTCCTACAAATTCGGCGTAACTAAACAGTATTGGGCCTAGGTGCCCGTTTTCCGTAGTGAGAGCCGGCCTTGCTGTGCAGGCGGAGATGGAGGATTTTCTGAGCGGGAAGGAATATGAGGTCACATCTCTGGACGTACTGTCTCGGGGGGCCGGTGCACACAGGGTCATCGGGCTTCCCAGGGTGATCGATGTGAAAAGAGATCTCCTAACCCCGGATTTTCCTGCGCAGGCTTTTCGAGCAGATCCAGCAAGGCTTGATATTGATTCCCCGAGACTATGAATGGGCGTTGGTCAAGCAAGGTCTGCTCCGCTGCCCGGCAGGCGCTACCCGATAGATCCCCGGCGCTTCACTCACCAGCCAGCGGATTCGTTGCGCCAGTTGCCGGCCGAGGTTTTCCGTGGCGGCCAGCTCGCTTTCCTCCGCGTTCATTATTGCGGCTATGCTGCCGAAGCGGGCGAGCAGGTGCCTGCAATTTGCCTCGCTCGCGCTGGCGGGCCGCGTAGAGCATCACCCTGGCGCTCTCTTCCGGCAAAAGTGTGCGCAGCAGCGGAATGTCCCAGAGAAGGGCGATCTTTACCAGCGCACCTTGGAGTATGCGCCTTTCGCGTTCACCAACGCCCGGCGGCTGCACGCGCCCTTCGATAATGAGCGCGACGCGGCGGTCAGGCTGCTGTGCGCGCCAGTGGGCCTGATCGAACAGGCGGCCGTCCGCCAGGGACAGGCGCAGGTCGGCGACGGTTTTGCGTTCGAACAGCAGCTGATCGGCCACGCGGTAATCCCCGAGGGGCAGCGGTGCGCGCTCTATACCGGTGTTTTGTCTGCGCAGTTCGTCCAAGAGGGCCGGTGACTGCTCGCGGTGGTCGACGATGATCAGCATGGCGGGTCCTTTCGATATCGCCGAAGGAGTTTGTGTCGGGAGCCAAACTGCCCGCAGTCGGTTGGGTTATGGTAAAAGTGGCGCAGTTTGCCAAACTGCGCCATCCTATCAGGCCTTCCGCGCCAACCGATATCATGTCATCCCCAGAAGATCTGCTGCAAAGTATCCAGGAGTCGCCGCCCCGGGCTGACGCTCGCGGAGCTGCTTCACGAGGGAGTGTTGGCCCGGTATGGGCTGCGTCCATCGGAGTTTTTCCACTTGGCACTGACTTAAGCGCAAATGGCCTTATTTGTAGGGAGCCGGAAACCGCTTAAGTCAGTGCCATTCGGGTCAGGTATCTCGCGACAACGCTGGTGTCCAGGCCGATCATCGGCCGCTCGCCCGTTTCCTGATCGCCCGGTTCATTGCCTCCACGGAGACCGGCTTACGCCCATCACCCACACGTACAAATTCGACGCGATCTCCCGGCCCTATGTGGAGGTCGGAGCGGATCGCGGCCGGAATGGTGATTTGGCCTTTGCTGGTCACTGTTGCTGTGCTCATTGGACGGTTCCGCGGATAGATGAAAATCCATACCAAGTGTAAGAGCTTGTATCGGAAGTCAACCGGCCCGCGGCTTCGGTTGGGGGGCAACTGTAGGGTGCGCCGTGCGCACCGCTCCAGGTTGGTGAGGCCCGGGGCTTTCGGTGCGCACGGCGCACCCTACGGCTGTCCCGGAAGCGCTCCCCGAGTTCTGCCTTGGGCGGAAGATTGCTGGGCTGGTACCAGTGTGGCTCGCCGGTGTCTTGGATCAGGCCACTTTGCCGTGATGTCGGGTCATATCGCCGCGCCCGGCCAGCAGGCCTTCGACGGAAATGTCTTCATCCAGTTGGTCCCAGTGAAGGCCGTTGCCGGAGTAGCTGATACGGTAATCCGCGAGTTGCTCGGGGGTGGCGTGCAGGAGGCGGGGAAACCAGGCGAGGGGGACGCCCAGGGAGCGACCGTCATCGAGTTCGACCCACATGGTGTGTTCGTCGAAAGTGAGGGATTTGGCTTTAACTGAAGTGCTCATTCCAGGCTCTCTCGATCTCGTCACGGTGGTCTGTTGTCGCTTCTGCCAGTTGCGACAGCTGTTTGCGGTTGTATCCCGCACTTCTAGCGAGTGCAACTTCCGGATATAGCCAAAACTTTGCTTCGCCGTCGCTGCTTTCTACATGGATGTGCACGGGTTCCCGAGGGCTTCCTTCATTGGAGAAGAAAAAGAATCGAAAGCCTCGATAGCGGAAGACAACGGGCATTTCCCGCTCACTGGTTGTTATGGCTGAGCTGAACAAGGGTAGCGCAAGCCCCGCTTTTCCACAAATGGTCGTGGCCGTTCTCGTGCGCACGGCGCACCCTGCATTAAAAAAGGCTATAGGCGAGAGTGGTGTACCAGTAACGGCCACTGAGGTCGTAGGTGCGACCGTCGTAGTTGTCGTTGAAGGCAGTTGCGGCAAAAGGGGGCGCCTGGTCGAGCAGGTTGTCGATGCCCACTGCGAGGCGGAGCCCTGCGGGTAGCAGGGAGTAGGCCAACTGCAGGTCGTGGCTGGACCAGCTGTCGATGCGGCGGGTGACCCGCTGCTCATCGGCAGTGAAGGATTCCTCCAGGGCGCCCACGTGGTGAATGGTGTAGCCGCCCTCCCAGCGTCCCTTGCTCCAGTAAATGCCGGTGTTGGCCTTCCACTGCGGCAGAGAGCCGGCGCCGCCGCTGGCGGGGTCGACGAAGGTGCCGGCCAGATCCTCGGCGGGGCTGCCCGGCGCCGGCTGGTCCAGGTAGCGCTGTATATGGCTGGCGTTGAGGGACCAGCGGAGCTGGCCGATATCCTCGGAGAGGTATTGATAACGCAGGGCCAGGTCCAGGCCGCGCACTTCGCGGGCGCCGATATTCAGCCGCCTGGCCACTACCTTGGTGATGTCGCCGCGCTCGTCCCGCAGTACCCGGTTGGCGAACAGCGCCTCCCTGGCGTTCTGGTCGATCAGGTACTGAGGGCTGGTATCGATCACGTCGTTCTGGCGGATATCGAATATGTCCAGGGTTGCGCTGAAGCCTTTGAGCTGTGCCGGCGTCCACACCAGTCCCAGGGAGCGGTTGTCGGAGGTCTCCGGCTGCAGTTCCGCATTGCCGCCGAACTCGGTGAGATACTGGATGCGCGCACCGTCCGCCTGGCCGCGGCAGCCGGGCAGGGTGTTGGCGTCGCTGCCGGTACAGGGATCGAAAAGGAACTCCTGGCTCTGGTAGCCGGTCTGGTTCATGTCGATCAGGGTGGGTGCCTTGAAGCCGGTGGCGTAGCTGGCACGGACCATCAGCGAGGGCCAGGGACGCCAGCGCAGGGCGAGCTTGGGGTTGGCGGTGTTGCCGAAATCGCTGTAGTCGGAATAGCGGATGGCGCCGTCGAGCCACAGTTTGTCCGCCGCCAGCGGCAGGGAGATCTCCGCGAACACCTCGCCGATCATGCGCTCCCCCTCCGCCGATCCGGAGATGTTGCTGCCGATAAAGGACAGGCCCATGGCGTCGGTGGACTGGAAGTCGATCGCCTCGCGGCGAAGCTCCACGCCGGCCGCGCCGAGGATCTCGCCGGCGTCGGAACTGCCTACGACCCCGTCCACCACATAGGTCAGCGAGACCATGCGGCTGGCGCCATCCACCTCGCCCTCGGCGCGGATATAGTCCAGTTGCGCATCGTCTATGCTGCCGCTCGGGCCCAGCAGGTTCACCGCTACGCAACCGCTCTCCGCGTCGCATTGGCCGGGCCCCTTTAGCCCCCTGGAGAGTCTGTAGGGGTCGATCAGGTTACCGGTGCTCTCGGAGGCGCGTGTGTAGTGCAGCGCCGCAGCAAGCTCCCATTGCCAACTATCCCAGCCGCCCTTGAGGCCGGAGTTGAAGCGCCAGGTTTCGGTGCGGTTTTCCTGGGTGCGCGGGCCCAGCTCCAACACCCGCTTGCGCACGTCGGCAATTTCCTCACCGAAGGGGTTGTGGGGACTGTCCGCGGCGATGGTCAGGTCGCCGTTGTCGAAGCGGGTGAATACCGGCGTTGGAGCCATGGTGGTTTCCGCAAGGGTGCGGATACCCATGGCCTCCACGAAGAGTTCCACTTGGTCGTCCAGGTCCAGGCTGCCTGCCAGGTAGGCGGCGTCGCGCCGGGAGGGGACCACCGCCGAGGTGTACCCGCGGTAGTCGTAGCGGTCCTCCTGGGTCCAGGTGCGGTAGCCGCCGGCCCCGTCGTTGGTGACCTCTTCGCCGCTGTTGAGGGCGATATAGCCCGCCGGGGACGCCGCCGAGCGCAGGTCGGTGCCGCCGCGGGCGCGGTTGTCCGCCGATTCCGAGAGTGCGCGGTCGCGGCTCATCAGCGCCCCCTGGCGGTAGCGCGAGAGACTCAGCATCAGGTGGCCGCGATCGCCGGCCTTGCCCCAGGTCACAGAGTGGGAGCCGGTCTGCTGGTCGCCGCGCTCGGCCTCGCCGAAATAACTGTTCACCGACAGGCCGTCGAAGTTGCGCCGCAGAATGATGTTGACCACCCCGGCAATGGCATCGGAGCCGTAAACCGCCGAGGCGCCGTCCTTGAGGATCTCTATGCGATCAACCGCGGAGAGTGGAATGGTATTCAGGTCAGCCGCTTCGCCGCCGAAACCGTTGCTGACGATGCGCCGGCCGTTGATCAGCACCAGGGTGTTGCTGGCGGGCAGGCCGCGCAGGGTGACGGTGGCGGTGCCGTTTCCGCCGTTGCTCACCGACGTGCTGGTGGAATTGCCGGAGACCGCCGGCAGGAACTTGAGAAGTTGGGCCACCGTCTGTGCCCCGGTGATTTCCAGTTCCGGCTGGGCGAGCACGTCGATAGGGGCATAGCTGTCCAGTTGCAGATGGCGCAGGTGGCTGCCGGTGAAGCTGCTGCCGGTGACGGTGATCTCCTCGGTCTGGGCGGCCAGATCGCCGCCTCCGGTCTCTACTGGAGCGGTATCCCGCGGCACCACGGCAACGGCCGCGGACCCATGGCGGCGATAGGTAAACGGAGAATCCCGCAGCAGTGTTTGCAGTGCCGGCTCGAAATCGCCGGCGGCGGTTTCCAGGGTCTGTTCCGGGAGGTTGAAGCTGGTTGCCGAAGAAGCCTGTACCAGCACCGAGATCCGGCATTCGCGGCCCAGTGCGATCAGCGCCTGCTCAAGGCTGCCCGCTGGCAGATGGACGCCGGACTTCGGGCAGCCGGCGAGGGCCCCATTGGAAAACCCCATGGCGGTTGCCAGCGACAGTATGGCCCAGTGCCGGATATTCAAGTGGACGCCTATATTATCTGCGGTTGCCCACCCCAGGGGGAGGGCACGTTTTGTTCTGGTCTGCGTGGTTGTGATGCGGGGGGGTGTATAAGAAATGACCGCCCAAGCGGGTTTATAACTCAGTTACGCTTGGGTGACAAGAGAGTCAGGTTAGGATCACTGCAATCCTGCTGCAGATCCAGTGCCGCGGCGATGGCCGTGAGGGTGCTGTCCGGATCGGACAGTTCGAAAGTGCCGGACAGCGGGCGCTCCCGCACGCTGGCATCGGCGACGGCGGGAACCGTCAGATAGCGGTTGAGTTCTTCGAGTGCCTCTGCCAGTGGGGTGCGGTCGAATACCAGGACACCCCGGGTCCAGTCCAGCGCCTCGTCGGCGGAGGTCTTGGCGACCTGGCCGATCCCGGTGGCGGAAACGCTGACTTTCTGGTTCCTTTTCAGCTTGACCGACTCCGGCTGCAGGCCCCTGGCGGCCTGCGCCTCGCTGACCGCTACGGTGCCACCGGTGACGGAGACCCGGGTATTGCCGGGATTGCGCTCTACGTTGAACTTGGTGCCGAGCACACGAATATTGGCGCTGCCTGCGGCGACGCTGAAGGGGCGCGCGGTCTGCCGCGCTACCTTGAAGTAGGCTTCGCCCCGCAGCAACTGGGCGCGGCGCTCTTCGCGGCTGAAGGAGACGCGCAATTCGCTGTTGGTATTGAGCTGGACCTGGGAGCCATCGGCAAGGACCACGGTGCGGGTCTCGCCCACGGCTGTGGCGTAGGTCTGCTGGTGGAAACTGTCGCCACCCAGCCACTGGTTGCCGACCCACAGGGCGACCGCCAGGCAAGCGGCCGCCAGGCCGCCGCCCATCAGCCACTGGGGGAGATTCCAGACCGCCGTGCCGTCGGCGGCAGCGCCGTTGTCACTGTGGCCTGCACGGGGGCGGTGAATGCTCCCGGGAAAGAGCTCATCGACAGGCAGATGGGCGAGGGCGCCCAGATCCCCCCACAGCTCGGACATCTCGTCGAAGGCGCGGCGGTTGCCGGAGGACTGTGCCATCCAGGCGGTAAACTCGCGCCTGTCGGCGGTGCTCAGGGCATCCGAGCGCAGGCGGGCGATCCAGGCACACGCCTGATCCAGCCTGTCTTCATTTGGCACCTTATGTACGCCCGTTGAGTCCACCGCTCTTACCTACATTCAAATTAATTGTTGGTTGTTCAAAGCCTTGCGGCTGAGCCCCAATTTGGGGCATTCTGGCAAAATGGCGTATTTGGCGCGATTCTTTTCGTGCGGTGCCACCCGTGCGCAATAATTGTTGACTATACACCAAAATTTGATTTTTTATCTTTTGTCCGGCTCTGTTTTTGTGCTTGAATGTCCGGTCTCTGAGATGAGACGGGCAACCGGCTCTTCCCCTCAAGTAAATTCAAGTAAATTCGCGAAAAATCAGCACCGGCGTGCACAAAGCCTGTGCGCTTCTTCCCATTCCTGCAAATCTTTTGCGGTGAGAGGGAGAAAAGCTGCGTCGGCGGCCATGGGCTGCCGCTCTTTTGTGCAAGAATTGAACAGTTTCATTGAATCAGTGCTCCCTCGCCACGCGGCGACGGCAGACCTTGAGTGCCTGCAGGATATATTTTTCCACGCTGCTCACCGAAGTGTTCATTTCCTGGGCAATCTCGCTGTAGGAGAGGCCGCGGGTGCGGTGTAGCAGGAAAGCCTGGCGGCACTTGAGGGGCAGGCTGTCCATGGCGTCGTAGATGGACTGCAACTGCTGCCTGGCGGCCAGTACCCGCTCTGGGGATTGGTGATCGGCGTGGTCGTCGCCGATGGTCTCGCCCTCCGCGGGCTGCTGTTGGCTGACGTACTCCATATGCAGCTTGCCGCGGCGCAGTTGGTCGACGGCGAGATTGTTGGCGATCTGGTAGAGGTAGGCGCGGGGGTTGTCCAGTTCTTTTTCGTCGCTGAGTTTCTGCAGGCGGAGGTAGGCGTGCTGGGCGATGTCCTCGGCATCCTCTGTGCTGCGGACGATGCGCGCCACAAAGCGCACCAGCGCCTGGCCGTGTTCGGCGAACAGCCTTTCCAGAAGCGTTTTCCGCGCTTTATTCATCGATCAATGGAACCCCGTACTGCGCTCGCTATGTTTGTTATGTTGCGGGCTGGCGCACAGTTATAACACAGCCCCGAACCCGACGACGAGGGTGCGCCATTAAGCTGGTCGGCTTTTGGGCCGGGTTAATAGTGCGGCACAGGGTGTGCCGGGCTGATAGACTCGCGCGCTATGCCTCGACGGCGATGCCGTTATAATGTGGCTCGCCTTTCAACGATGGGACTTGGCGCCGGCGGGGCGCTGGAGATTGGATGAGTTATCAAGTACTGGCGCGCAAGTGGCGGCCGCGATTATTCCGGGAGATGGTGGGGCAGGAGCATGTGCTCCGGGCGCTGATCAATGCCCTGGACAACGGCCGCCTGCACCACGCCTACCTGTTCGCCGGTACCCGCGGTGTGGGCAAGACCACCATCGCCCGTATCCTGGCCAAGTGCCTCAACTGCGAGAGCGGTGTCAGCTCCGAGCCCTGCGGCCAGTGCGCCGCGTGCCGCGAAATTGCCGAGGGCCGCTTCGTCGATCTGATCGAGGTGGACGCGGCCTCGCGCACCAAGGTGGAGGACACCCGTGAACTGCTGGAGAACGTTCAGTACGCGCCCACGAGAGGCCGCTATAAGGTCTACCTGATCGACGAAGTGCACATGCTCTCCAACAGCTCCTTCAACGCGCTGCTGAAGACCCTGGAGGAGCCGCCGCCTCACGTCAAATTCCTGCTCGCCACCACCGATCCGCAGAAGCTGCCGGTGACCGTGCTGTCCCGCTGCCTGCAATTCAACCTCAAGAACATGAGCCCGGAGCGGGTGGCGGAACACCTGCGCTTCGTGCTGGAACAGGAGATGGTACCCTTCGAAGAGGGCGCCCTGTGGCACCTGGGGCGCGCCGCCGACGGCAGCATGCGCGACGCCATGAGTCTCGCCGACCAGGCCATCGCCTTCGGCGGCGGCGTGATCGCCGAGGCGGAGGTGCGCGCCATGCTCGGCAGCATCGACACCGGACTGGTGTGGAAACTGCTGCAGGCGCTGACGGAGGAGAGCGCCCCGGCGCTGTTCGCTGCGGTGGAGGAACTGGCCCAGCAGGCACCGGACTACAGCGCCGCGCTGGCGGAACTGGCCAACAGCCTGCACCGCATCGCGGTGGCCCAGGTGCTGCCGGAATCCGTGGATAACGCGCTGGGCGACGGCGAGCGACTGCGCCGGCACGCTGCCGGCATGGCGCCGGAGAACGTGCAGCTGTACTACCAGATGGCACTGCTCGCCCGCCGGGATCTGCCCCTGGCACCGGACCCCAGGAGCGGCTTCGAGATGGCGCTGTTGCGGATGTTGGCATTTCGGCCGCAGGGGGTGGCGGATATCCCTCGGGCTCAGCTCGGGCCCCCGGATGTCGGGACTCGGGACTCGGGACAGGAGGTCGGGACTCGGGACTCGGGACTCGGGACGCGGGGCATGACTGCCGGGACTCCGGGTGATCTCGGGACCCGGGACCCGGGACCCGGGACCCGGGAGGAGGCGGTGCCGGCTGAGACCGGGGAGCAAGAGATTGCCGCCGAAGAGGCGCCTGAACCCGATCCCGAGCCGGTGCAACACCGCGGGGAAGATCGGGCCGCTTTATACGAACAACCGGGCCGACAGATGGAAGAGGTGGAGGCAGCCCCCGCGCCGCCCTCCCCGGGTCCCGGGTCCCGGGTCCCGGGTCCCGACAACCGAGTTCCGATCCCCGACCCCAAAGCCGCCCTGCGCGAACAGCTGCGCCGTCAGGTGGAGGAAGTAGAGGCTGCCCCGAGTCCCGAGTCCCGAGTCCCGAGTCCCGGCAGTCATGCCCCGAGTCCCGAGTCCCGAGTCCCGAGTCCCGGCAGTCATGCCCCGAGTCCCGAGTCCCGAGTCCCGAGTCCCGGCAGTTCTGCCCCGGGTCCCGACAATCAAGCGCCGAACCCCGACAAACCGCCGGCCCGCCTCGACGCCCTCACCCCCGGCAGCTGGCCGGCCCTATACAGCCAGCTGGGCGTCAGCGGCATTCTCCACTCCATCGCCTTCCACCTGGAACTGGTGGGGCGGCAGGACAATAACCTGTCTTTCACCCTGGACCAGGCCTACAGCAGCCTGTACGACGAAAATCACCAGCGCCGTCTGGCGGACCTGCTGGGGGATTTCTTCGGGCAGCCGGTATCGGTGCAGATCCAGGTGGGCGAAGTGCAGGGCGGCACGCCTGCCCGCCTGGCGGCCGCCACCCGCGAAGCCCGCGACGCCGCGGCGCGCGACGCGCTGGCCCGCGATCCGCTGGTGGGGGAACTGCAGGCCGAACTGGGTGCCGAACTGGTGCCGGACTCGGTGGAATATCTGGCGGACCCCGAATAGCTTGGCCCGAGGCTGCCGTAGGGTGCGCCGTGCGCACCTGTGTGCGCAGCCGCAATATCTGGTGCGCACGGCGCACCTACTGATTGGACTGATCAATGAGGTTTAGCAAGCAATGAAAGGTTTGGGCGATTTGATGCAGCAGGCCCAGAAGATGCAGGCCGAAATGCAGGAAAAGATGCAGAAGGTGCAGCAGCAGCTCGAGGAGCTGCGGGTCTGCGGCGAGGCCGGTGCCGGCATGGTCAAGGTCACCATGAACGGCCGCCACGATGTCACCGGGGTGGAAATCGACCCCAGCCTGCTCGGCGAAGACAAGGAAATGCTGGAGGATCTGCTCGCTGCCGCGGTCAACGACGCGGTGCGCCGTGTCGAGGAGGAAACCCGGCAGCTGCAAAAAGAGCAGTTGGGGGGCCTGGCCTCCGGAATCAATCTGCCGGAAGGCTTCAAGTTCCCTTTTTGATTGTTGTTCCGATATGTTTAGCCCCCTGATCGAAGACCTGATACGCGCGCTGCGCTGCCTGCCCGGCGTGGGCCCCAAGTCGGCGCAGCGCATGGCGATGTACCTGCTGGAGAAAGACCGCGATGCCGCCGGGCTGCTGGCCGCCACCCTGGAGCTGGCGGTGCAGAAAATCGGCCGCTGCGGCCTGTGCCGGACCCTGACCGAAGAGGAGGTCTGCAGCCTCTGCAACAACAGTCGGCGCGACGGGAAATCCCTGTGCGTGGTGGAAACACCGGCGGACGTGCTCGCCATCGAGCAGGCGGGCAACTACCACGGACGCTATTTTGTGCTGCACGGCCACCTGTCGCCTATCGATGGTGTGGGCCCCGCGGATCTCGGTATCGACCTTCTGGAGCGGCGCCTGGCGGACGAGCCTGTCGGGGAACTGATTATCGCCACCAATCCCACGGTTGAGGGAGAGGCCACCGCCCAGTTTATCGCCGAGCGCGCCCGTGCCTGCGGTGTGGCAGTGAGCCGTATCGCCCACGGTGTGCCTATCGGCGGTGAACTGGAATACATCGACGGCGGCACCCTGGCCCACGCTTTCAATAGCCGCACTGCTTTTTATACGGGCGGCTGAGGACTTTGATGGAAATCGATACGACCCCCGTCTGGATCGACAGCAGCGAGCGGCTGGCGGAGCTCTGTGTCCGCTGGCGCGGCCAGAATGCCGTGGCCCTGGACACCGAATTTATGCGCAGCCGCACTTTCTATCCGCAGCCGGCGCTGGTGCAGGTGGGTGACGGCGAGCACTGTTACCTGATCGACAACCTCGCCATCGACGATCTTCAGCCGCTGCGCGAACTGTTGCTGGATACCTCGGTAACCAAGATCATGCACTCCTGCAGCGAGGACCTGGAAACCCTTGAACGGCTTCTGGGTGCGGTGCCGGAGCCGATCTTCGATACCCAGATCGCCGCCGCTCTCACCGGCATGAAGGCCGGGCTCGGCTACGCGGCAACGGTGAGCCAGCTGCTCAACATCGAACTGCCCAAAAGCGAGACCCGCTCCGACTGGTTGCAGCGCCCGCTCAGCGAGGCCCAGAAAACCTACGCCGCCCTGGACGTGGCCTGGCTGCCGCTGGTGTACGGCGTGCTGCTCAAACGCCTCCGTGAGCAGGGGCGTATGGATTGGCTGCTGGAGGACTGCGCTGCCCTGGTGACCGCCGCGCGCAACCCGCCGCCGCCGGAACTCTATTATCAAAAGGTCAAGGGCGCCTGGCGCCTGCGCGGCTCACAGCTGTCCGCACTGCAGGATATCTGTGCCTGGCGCGAGCGCGAGGCGCGCCTGCAGGACCTGCCGCGCAACCACCTGTTGAAGGAGCACGTCTGCCTGAACCTGGCACAGAGGCTGCCGGGCAACACCATCGGCCTGACCCAGGCCGGGCTGGAAGGGCGCGCCCTGCGCCAGTTGGGCGACACACTGTCACAGATAATCGACCGCGCTGCCGGGCGCGAAGATCCGCCGCCCGCACTGTCGCAGCCTCTCAGCCGCAGCGAGGGCGAGCACCTGAAACTGCTGCGCCAACGGGTGAGTGAAATTGCCGAAGAAAAATCGCTGCCGGTGGAAATACTGGTGCGCAAGAAAGAGCTGGAACAGCTGGTACAGTCGCCGCAACCGGAACTGCAGGGTCGCCTGCGCGGCTGGCGCGGGCAGGTGATCGGCCGGGCCCTGCTCGACACCCTGCACACCGCGCGAGAGGAAGCCGTGAAATGAAAACTCTGTGCGATATCTACCGCAGCGCGCGCGAAGAGGAAATGTATCTCTACGTGGACAAGCGCGAGGGAACCCGGCGGGTGCCGGAAAAACTGCTGGAGCTCTTTGGCGAGCTCAAACACCTGGTGACCCTGGTGCTCACTCCGGAGAGAAAGCTGGCCCGCGCCGAGGCCGCCAGGGTGCTCAGTGAAATCCGCGAGCGGGGCTATTATTTGCAGATGCCACCCGCCGCCGATAGTGAAATGAGCGCTGTCGCCGCACAGAACAGCAAGCTGCAGCGTTGAAGACTTTAAGCTGCAGCGTTGAGGACTTTAAGTTGTGGTTGAGGACTCTGTGAGCGGGCAACCTTTCTGGCAGCGCAAAGCCCTTGCGCAGATGAGCGAGGCGGAGTGGGAATCCCTCTGCGACCGCTGTGGCCGCTGCTGCCTGCACCGTCTGGAGGACGAGGATACCGGCGAGATCCACACCACCAGCATCGCCTGCCGGCTGCTGGACACGGACTCCTGCCGCTGTAGCGATTACCCGCGACGAAAGCGCCGGGTGCCGGACTGCATTCAATTGCGCGCGCGGGATGTAACCGACTTCCACTGGCTGCCCGCCACCTGTGCCTACCGCACCCTGGCCGAGGGGCGGCCGCTGGCGGACTGGCACCCGCTGGTCTCCGGGCGCGCGGAGTCGGTGCATGAGGCGGGCATCTCCGTGCGCGGTCGCGCCATCAGCGAAGAGCTGGTGCACCCGGACGATTTCGAGGAGCATATCGTCACCTGGATAGGCGACACCGATTAACCACTGGATAAGAAAACAAGAGAATGGCGGAAGAGTATCGAATTGCCTGGGTGATCTACGGCGGGGGGACCCTGGTGCTGCTGGCGGCCGGCTGGTGGTTTATGCGCAACTGGAGTTGGACCTGGCTGCGCTACTCGCTGCTGTTGCTGACTGCGACGGTGCTGCTGGTGCCGGCGCGAACCGGCGCGCCGGAGACCCCATCGATACCGGTATTGCCGCTGTTTGTCTTCCAAACCCTGTTCGAAGAGGCGGGTGCCGCGCCGGAGGTGACGGCAACCCTGGTCTTCGCCGGCGGCGGTGCCCTCGCCCTGCTGGCGATCTGGGGGCTGACAGCCCTCTATCTGGGCCACCGCCGCGAGCAGCGGCGGCAGCTTGAAGACGACCCTTTTTTCAATGAACAGTGAGATGCTGGCCACTGTGGGTGACTATTGGTCCATGACCATTCACTGATGGCTGGGCACTGATCGCTGGGCCAAAGGCGCCCCTTCCCCCTTTCCGCCCGCACTTGATTCCCCGCCAACTGCTATATCTATAGAGCTGGCCCCGGCACCAGTCCGGGGTCAATCGCATTAGAAAAAGTGCCAGCAGATGCGTTGGCAGTGCATGGCAGAGGAACACGGATGCTCGACCATCTGCTTATTTTGACCGCGGTCATGCTGGTTTCCGGGATTCTCGGCGGCCTGGTGAACTATTACCAGATGCTGTTTACCGAGGAGGACCCGGCCGGGCTTGCGCGCTGCCTGATCCTGGGGCTGTGCGGCGCATTGATGGTGCCTATTTTTCTCAAGTTCACCCAGAGCGACCTGCTGATCGAGATCCAGGGGGACCCCTCGCGACTGCTGATCTTTACCGGCTACTGCCTGCTGGCGGCCATCGCCTCGCGCATGTTCGTGTTCAACGCCGCGCGCCGCCAGCTGCGCGATGCCAGTATCGCCCGCGCGCGGGTGGAGAACCTGGAGCAGGAACTGCGCACCATGCAGTTGGAGATGATGCCGCTGCTGGAGCACGAGATAGAGGGCGATCCGGAGCAGGGACCCGCCCTGGACTTCAACCAGATCCGCAAACTGGATGACAACGCCCTGCAGGTGCTGGCCCTGCTCAACGGCGGTGGCTGCGTATTCCGCTCCCTGGCGGGCATGGTGCAGGAGAGCGGTATGCAGACCAACTCGGTGGCGCGGGCGCTCAACAGCCTGGTGGTGCTGGAAATGGTGGGCAAGATCCACAGCCACCTGGGCATCCGCTGGTATATCACCGACAAGGGCCGCCAAGTGGTGCGCCGGCGCAGCACGGCGGCGGCCTGACGACCCGGTCGTTGTCGGGAACGCGGAGCTCCAGCTCCGCCTGCGGGCCGCAGGCCCGCTCAAGCAGTTCACCTGTGTCACTCAGTCTGACCGATTCCGCCTTTGGCTCCTCTCCCTCCATCCCTTAGTATTTGCCCCAGGGCAAATACTGGGGATCGACGATGAAATTTACCGGCACCGACAGCTATGTGGCCACCGAAGACCTGCAGATGGCGGTGAACGCGGCGGTGGCGCTGCAGCGGCCGCTGCTGATCAAGGGCGAGCCGGGCACCGGCAAGACGCTGCTGGCACAGGAGGTGGCGCAGAGCCTGGGGCTCCAGCTGATCCAGTGGCATATCAAATCCACCACCAAGGCCCAGCAGGGGCTCTACGAGTACGACGCGGTGTCGCGCCTGCGGGATTCCCAACTGGGGGTGGACAAGGTCCACGATATCCGCAACTACATCAAGCGCGGCAAGTTGTGGGACGCCTTCGCCGCGGAGGAGCGCGCGGTGCTGTTGATCGACGAGATCGACAAGGCGGATATCGAGTTCCCCAACGACCTGCTGGTGGAACTGGACCGCATGGAGTTCTTCGTCTACGAGACCGGCGAGACGGTAAAAGCCAAACACCGCCCTGTGGTGATCATCACCTCCAACAACGAGAAGGAACTGCCGGACGCCTTCCTGCGCCGCTGCTTCTTCCACTACATCAGCTTCCCGGACCGCGACACCATGCACAAGATCGTCGACGTGCACTACCCGGGAATCAAACGGCAGCTGGTGGCGGAGGCGATGGATATCTTCTTCCAGCTGCGCGAAGTGCCGGGTCTGAAGAAAAAACCCTCCACCTCCGAACTGATCGACTGGTTGAAACTCCTGCTCGCCGATGATATTCCCGAGGAAGTACTGAAAAACCGCGATGGCAGCAGCGCGATTCCGCCGCTCTACGGCGCCCTGCTCAAGAACGAGCAGGATGTGCATATGCTGGAACGGCTGGCCTTTATGGCGCGCCGCGAGAACCGTTAACTTCCTAAGCTCCCTGTAGGAGCCTGCTTGCAGGCGAAAGACTACAGGGCTCCGAACTTTTCGCCTGCAAGCAGGCTCCTACAGGGCACCAGTATTTAACCGGCTGTATCGAAAATCACTATGCTGATTGGCTTTTTCCTGAATCTACGCCGCTACAAACTCCCGGTCTCCACCACCGAACTGCTGGCACTGCTGGAAGCGCTGCAGCAGCGGCTGGCATTCGCGGACCTCGAGGAATTCTACTTTCTCTCCCGCACCTGCCTGGTCAAGGACGAAAAGCACTTCGACAAGTTCGACCGCGCCTTCGACGCCTACTTCAAGGACCTGGAAACCCTCGACGACCTTCTCGAGCAGATGATCCCCGAGGAGTGGGTTCGCGCGGAGTTTCTCAAGCAGCTGAGCGAGGAGGAAAAGGCCAGAATCGAAAGCCTGGGCGGTCTGGAAAAGCTGCTGGAGGAATTCCGCAAACGTCTGGAAGAACAGAAAGAACGCCACAGTGGCGGCAACCGCTGGATCGGCACCGGCGGCACCAGCCCCTTCGGCAACAGCGGCTATAATCCCGAGGGCATTCGCGTGGGCGGCAACAGCCGCAACCGTTCGGCGGCGAAGGTGTGGCAGAAACGCCAGTTCCGCAACCTGGACGACGGTATTTCCCTGGGCACGCGCAATATTCAGGTGGCGCTGCGCAAACTGCGCAAGTTCGCGCGCACCGGTGCGGCGGAGGAGCTGGACCTGGACGACACTATTTCCTCGACCGCACGCAATGCCGGCCTGCTGGATATCAGGATGGTGCCGGAGCGGCACAACGCGGTGAAGGTGCTGATTTTCTTCGACGTGGGCGGCTCCATGGACCCCTATGTGCGGGTGTGCGAGGAACTCTTCTCCGCCTGCCGCTCCGAGTTCAAACACCTGGAGTATTTTTACTTCCACAATTTCATCTACGAGCATGTGTGGAAGGACAACCGGCGCCGCTATAGCGAAACCACCCCGCTGCTGGAAGTACTGCGCACCTACGGTAAGGATTACAGGGTGATTTTCGTCGGCGACGCCTCCATGGCGCCCTACGAGATCACCAGCCCCTACGGCAGCGTGGAGCATATGAACGAAGAGCCGGGGGCCGCCTGGATGGAAAGGGTGGCGGACACCTACGGCAAGCTGGTATGGCTCAACCCGGTGGGTGAGGAGTACTGGCAGTATACGCCTACCATCGGGCTCACCCGGCAGCTGGTGGACGGGCAGATGTACCCGATGACCCTGGAGGGGCTGGATAGGGCCATCGCCTATCTGGTGAAGGGGAGGTGATTTTTTAATGCGGAATGCGGAATGCGGAATGCGGAATGCGGAATGCGGAATGCGGAATGCGGAATGCGGAATGCGGAATACGCGATTTAACTCCACGCATGCGGCCGGGAATCTGGTCCGCGCCCGAACTTCCCCAAATTAAGGTTTGACAATAAAGTGCGAGCGGCAGCACCCTGTTCCGCGTTCATCATTCAGAGAAGTGCCTCGGCGGTGCTCCCTCGTGATCCGCAGTAATACCCACTTCCTCCTTCGTGGAATCCCCCACCTTCAGGTGCGCCGACTCCACACCGTGCATCCAGTCCACCAATCTGTCGCGCAGGAAATACAGCAGAATCCCTGCACCTATGGCCGCCACGGCCACGCCGCCGAAAGTGGCCAGGGGCCCGGTTTCCCCCACTAGCTTGCCGATTTCCGCCGCGCCTTTGTTGGCGATGCCGATAAAGGCGAACCATAACCCCATCATCAGCGACAGGTAGCGCAGCGGCGACAGTTTGGTGACCATGGACAGGCCGATGGGCGACAGGCACAGCTCGCCCACGGTGTGGAAGATATAGGCAAACACCAGCCACCAGATACTGGCTTTGACGGTCAGCGAGTCGCCGATCTGCAGTGCGGCGCCCACCATGGAGATGAAACCCAACCCGAGAAAGACCAGTCCCAGGCTGAACTTGGCCGGCGAGCTGGGCTCCCGGTCCCCCAGCCCCACCCAGATGCTGGCGATCACCGGGGCGAGGATAATGATAAACAGCGGGTTGACCATCTGTAGCCAGCTGGCGGGCATCTCCCAGCCGCCGATCATCAGGTCGGTATTGTGCTTCGCGAACAGGTTCATGGAGCCGGCGGCCTGCTCGAAACCGGCCCAGAAGACCACCGTGAACAGCCCCAGGACCAGGATCACCTTGATGCGGTCGCGCTCCTCCAGGGATAGCGGCTTGTGTCTGTCGGCATTGTCTTTTTTCAGTCCCAGCCTGGCGGAGGGCTGCCGGCCCACTTCCCCCAGGTATTTGTCGGCCCGGGAAATCTGCAGCAGCAGGCCCAGCAGCATACCGATACCGGCAATGAAAAATGCCAGTTGGTAATTGATCTTCTCGCCGATCCAGCCGATCACCAAGTAGCCCAGGATCGAGCCCAGGTTGATGCCCATATAGAAAATGGTAAAGGCGGTGTCGCGGCGCCTGTCGCCCTCGTAGTAGAGGTCCCCCACCATGGTGGAGATGTTGGGCTTGAAAAAGCCGTTGCCGAGAATCATCAGCCCCAATCCCAGCCACAGGAAATAAATCTCGCTGCCGTCCGGCAGCCAGGCGTGGGGAAATCCCAGGGTGAACTGACCCAGCATCATCAGGGTGCCGCCGAGCAGGATGCAGCGGCGCTGGCCCCAGAGATTGTCAGCCATCCAGCCGCCGAGAATCGGCGTCAGGTACACCAGCATCATGTACCAGCCGAGGTAGCTCAGGGCCCTGGATTGAAGCTCGGTATCGGACAGTTGGCCCCAGCCGAAGGCTGCCGCGCCGGCGGCCGAAGTGAGGTAGAAGACGAAGATGCCGCGCATGCCATAGTAGCTGAGCCGCTCCCACATCTCGGTGCCGAACAGCAGAAAGAGACCCTTCGGGTGTCCGAGCATTTCTCCGGCAGCGGCCGGAGGCCTGGGTTTGAGCTCTTGCATACCACAGCTCGCAAGTTACGGCTCGACCTCCCTGTAGGAACGGCCCCCTGGGAACGCCGAGCTCCAGCTCGGCTTGCGGGCCGAAGGCCCGCCCTGCCTTGCTACGTCTCTGTGGCTCGCAGGGCTGTGCAAATTTTCCCGTGGCAGATTTGTCGCGGCCATGGGCAGATTTTTGCTCCTGCAAAATCTGCATTTCCGCTGGGCGGCACCCCGCCATCCCTGGCGGTCGCCGCTCCTACAGGGAAAATAGACATCTGCTCAAGTATAGTTCAGCGCCAAGCGGCTGTTATAATCCGCCGTTTTCGATGATTTTCGGTGCCCGATGAGTGAAGTCGATTCCCTGGCCGAGCAGATCCCCCAATGTATGGGGCGGGACCGCCAGCGCCTGCGCAAAACCCTCGACGCCGCACGCGGGCGCTTGGAAGAGGGCAAGCCGGCGGACCGGATGCTCGCCCAGTTGGAGGAGCAGCTGCAGGCCTCGCGGTCGCTGGCGGAGGAGCGGCGGCGGAAACTGCCGGAGGCGCGCTGGCCGGAAGACCTGCCGGTGGTGGCGCGGCGGGCCGAGATCGCCGAACTGATCGCCGATCACCAGGTGGTGGTGGTGGCCGGTGAGACCGGCTCCGGCAAGACCACCCAACTGCCGAAGATTTGCCTGGAGCTGGGCCGTGGCATTTTCGGCCAGGTAGGCCACACCCAGCCGCGCCGCATCGCCGCGCGCACCGTGGCCAACCGCATCGCCGAGGAACTGGGACAGCCACTGGGACAGTCGGTGGGCTACCAGGTGCGCTTTACCGATCAGAGCACCGAGCACACCCATATCAAGCTGATGACCGACGGCATACTGCTGGCGGAAATCCAGCGCGATCCGCTGTTGAACAAATACGATACGCTGATCATCGACGAGGCCCACGAGCGCAGCCTCAATATCGACTTCCTGCTCGGCTACCTGAAAACCGTACTGCCGAAGCGGCCGGACCTGAAATTGATCATCACCTCCGCCACCATCGACCTGGAGAAATTCTCCCGGCACTTCGACGATGCGCCGATTATCGAGGTATCAGGCCGCACCTATCCGGTGGATATCCACTACCGCCCGCCGTTCGACAGCGATCAGGACCTGAACGAACAGGTGATCGCCGCGGTGGAGGAGCTGCTGCGGGAGGAGAAAGCCAGCGGCCGGCGCGGCGGGGATATCCTGGTATTTATGAGCGGCGAGCGCGAGATCCGCGAGTGCCACAAGGCGCTGAGGGACGCCCAGCTTCCGCAACTGGAAGTGCTGCCCCTCTACGCGCGATTGAGCCTGGCGGAGCAGGCCAAAGTGTTCCATGGTCACAGGGGCCGCAGAATAGTTCTGGCCACCAACGTGGCCGAGACCTCGATCACCGTGCCCGGTATCCGCTACGTAATAGATCCGGGCACAGCGCGTATCAGCCGCTATAGCTACCGCAGCAAGATCCAGCGGCTGCCAGTGGAGGCTATCTCCCAGGCCAGCGCCAACCAGCGCGCCGGCCGTTGCGGCCGCGTCAGCGCCGGCGTCTGCGTTCGCCTCTACGACGAAAAGGATTTCGAGCAGCGCCCCCAGTTCACCGACGCGGAGATACTGCGCACCAATTTGGCCGCGGTGATACTGCAGATGCTGCAGCTCCGCATCGGCGATATCCGCGATTTCCCCTTTGTCGATCCGCCGGACGAGCGCTTGATCAACGACGGCTACAAGCTGCTGCAGGAACTGCAGGCGGTGGATGGCAACGGCAATGTAACCCCGTTGGGCCGCGCCCTGTCGCGCCTGCCCCTGGACCCGCGCCTGGGGCGCATGCTGATGGCCGCTGCCGACAATGGCAGCCTGCGCGAAATGCTGATCATCGTCAGCGCGCTGGCGGTGCAGGACCCCCGCGAGCGCCCGGCGGAAAAGCGCCAGGCAGCGGACGAAAAGCACAAACAGTGGCAGCACGAGCAGTCGGATTTTCTCTCCCTGGTGCAGTTGTGGGATGCATTTGAAGCCCAGCGCCAGGAATTGAGCCAGAACCAGCTGCGCAAGTGGTGCCAGAAAAATTTCCTGTCCTGGCAGCGCATGCGCGAGTGGCGGGACATCCACCACCAACTGCGCGTCGCCTGCCGGGAGCTGAAACTGCGCGAAAACCGCGAGCCCGCCCAGTCCCCGGAACAGTACCAATCGATACACAGTGCGATACTGCCCGGCCTGCTGGGCAATATCGGCGTGCGCGACGAAAACAAGGAATTCCTCGGCTGCCGCAACCGCCGCTTCCACATCTTTCCCGGCTCCGGCCAGTTCAAGAAACCGCCGCGCTGGGTGGTGGCGGCGCAGTTGCTGGAGACCAGCCGCCTGTTCGCGCACACGGTGGCGAAGATAGAACCGGAGTGGGTGCTGGCGGTCGCGGAACACCTGGTGAAGCGCAATTACTCTGAGCCCCACTACGACGCGCGCAAGGGCCAGGTGATGGCCTACGAGAAGATATCCCTCTACGGCCTGGTGCTGGTGGAGAAACGCCGCATTCACTACGGCAAGCTGGATCCGCAGACCGCGCGCGAGGTTTTTGTCCGCGAAGCGCTGGTGGAACAGAAATATCGGGGCAAAGGAAAGTTCTTTCACCACTACAGCGAGTTATTGCGGGAGCTGGAAGACCTGGAGGCCAAATCGCGCCGCCGGGATATCCTGGTGGATGACCAGGTGGTCTACCAGTTCTTCGACGAGCGGCTCCCACAGGATATCGTCAACCTGGCGGGCTTCGAGCGCTGGCGTAAACAGGCGGAGGAGAAAGATCCGCAGCTGTTGTTCGTCCCCCGGGAGCTGCTGATGCAGCACACCGCGGCCCATGTGGGCGAGGCGCAGTTTCCCGATACGCTGCTGGCGGGCGGTATCGAATACCCGCTCAGCTATCACTTCGAACCGGGCAGCGCCGCCGACGGGGTGAGTATCCATGTGCCGGTGGGCGCGCTGCACCAGGTGCCCGCGGCGCGACTGTCCTGGCTGGTGCCGGGGCTGCTGCGGGACAAGTGCATCGCCCTGGTCAAGGCGCTGCCCAAGCAGTGGCGCAAAGTTTTCGTGCCGGTGCCGGCGGCGGTGGACCGGGCGCTGCCGAAGCTGCAGCCGGACAACACGCCACTGTGGCAGAGCCTGGCGAAGGAATTGCATCGGCAGACCGCGCAGCAACTGCCGGACTCCGCCTGGGAATCCGCCGAGCAGTCACTGGAGGATTTCTACCGTTTCAATATCCGGGTATTGGACGAGGAGGGCGAGCTGCTCGACCAGGGCCGCAACCTGGGTGAACTGCAGGCCCGCTATAAGGATCGGGTACAAAAGGAACTGGCCAGTGCCGGCGACGATTTCGAGCGCGACGGCATTACCTGCTGGGATTTCGGTGACCTGCCGCAGACTCACACCCTGCAACAGGGGGCGCTCAAGGTGCGCGCCTACCCGGCCCTGGTGGAAGGTAAGGACAGCGTATCGCTGAAACTCCTCGACAACCCGGGGGAGGCGCGGCGCCTTTCCCGCGCCGGTATCTGCCGCCTGGCCCTGCTGCACCTGCCGGAACCGGTGAAATACCTGCGCAAGGAACTGCTGCGCGGCAAAGAGCTGGGGCTCTCCGCCGCGGACCTGGGCCGCCGCGAGGAGGTGGCGGACGATATCCTGCTGGCCGCCGCGCGGGAGCTGTTCTGGGCGGATGAAAACTGGCCGCGCAGCGAGGAGGAGTTCCTGCGCGCGCTGGAGAAAAGTGCCGATCTGATATCCGTGGCCCAGGAGATTGCGGAGCTGCTGACCAAGGCCCTGGCGCAGCTGGTCCCCCTGCGCAAACAGATCAAGCAGCAGAAGAACCTCGCCGTCGCCATGGCAGTGGGGGATATCCAGCAGCAGTTGAATGGCCTTTTCTACCGCGGTTGCCTGTTCGATACCCCGCTGGAATGGCTGCGCCAGTACGGCCGCTACCTCAAGGGTATCGACCTGCGCCTGGAAAAGGCCGCGCTGGACCCCAACCGCGACCGCCGTCTGCAGGTGGAATACCACAAATCCGCGGAGCCCTACCTGGCCCAGCTTGAGCGCCACTCCCACCGGGCGCTGGCGGCGGAACCGCAACTGGTGCAGTACCGGTGGATGCTGGAGGAGTTCCGCATCTCCCTCTTCGCCCAATCCCTGAAGACCCTGATGCCGGTCTCCGGCAAACGCCTGGGCAAACTGTGGTGGGAAATCGAGCAGGCGGCGCCCCTCGGCTGAAAATATTGTGCCTTCCTGTAAGAATCCGTTTATTCCGGCGACTAACGACAAGACAGAGTTCACAGAACCGGGCAGGCGGCTGAAACCCTCCGGCCGTGGCTCTGTCGGATTCGCAACTGTCGTCTTCGCAAAGTCGGTATACTGCGCGGGACGGCGACTTTCAGCGCCGTCGGGCGTGTTTTTCGATAGGGTTACTACCTCAGGAGAATCGTTATGAGCAATAAGAAGAATCTTTCCCCCCTGGCGGCGGCCGTCGGTGCGGCTTTCCTCGCATCCGCTTCCGTAAGTGTTTCCGCCGACAGCGCCAACCCCTTTGCCGCGGAGGAGCTGTCCTCCGGCTACAACCTCGCCATGGCGGACGATAAGGGCCAAGAGGGTAAGTGTGGCGAAGGCAAATGCGGGGAAGGTAAGAAGAAAGAAGGCAAGTGCGGCGAAGGGAAATGCGGCGAAGGCAAGAAGAAGGAAGGCAAGTGCGGCGAGGGTAAATGCGGCGAAGGCAAGAAGAAGGAAGGCAAGTGCGGCGGCTGAGCCCCGCGCTTTCCTTTGAAGCGGCAGAATAGGCAGGGTGTGCTGTGCGCACCCTGTTCGACGCTATGTTGACTACCGACAACGAACAGTATCCGGTGCAGGGCGCCGGCCTGGGGCTGCGCCGCTCCATGATGGGCGAGGAGCTGTCGCCCGGGGCGGTGGATTTCCTGGAAGTGGCACCGGAAAACTGGATCGGCGTGGGCGGGCGTTTTGGGCGCTGGTTTCGCGGGTACACCGAGCGCTTCCCCTTCGTGATTCACGGCCTGTCCCTTTCCATCGGCTCGCCGGCGCCGCTGGACCTGGAGCTGGTGAAATCGATCAAGCAGTTTATGCGGCGGCACAATATCCGCTGTTACAGTGAGCACTTGAGCTACTGCTCCGATCACGGCCATCTCTACGACCTTCTGCCCATTCCGTTCACTTCCGAGGCGGTCCGCTACGTGGCCGGGCGTATCCGTCAGGTGCAGGATGTGCTGGAGCAGCGCATCGCCATGGAAAACGTTTCCTACTACGCCGCGCCGGGCCGGGAAATGAGCGAGCTGGAATTTCTCAATGCGGTGCTGGAGGAGGCGGACTGCGATCTGTTGCTGGACGTGAACAATATCTATGTCAACGCTATCAACCATCGCTATGACCCGCTGGACTTCCTGTACGGCCTGCCGGCGGAGCGCATCCGCTACGCCCATGTGGCCGGCCACTTCGACGAGGCGGATGATTTGAAAGTGGACACCCACGGCGCGCCGGTGATCGATCCCGTGTGGCAGCTGCTGGAGCGGGCCTACGAGCACTTTGGCCCCATACCCACCCTGTTGGAGCGGGATTTCAACATCCCCCCGTTGCCGGAACTGCTCGAAGAAGTGAGCCTCATCAGACAGCGGCAGGCGAATACCGTTGCGGAGCCCCTCCATGTCTGCCGGTGATCGAACCGCTGAGCCGGATTTCGGGGAGCTGCAGCGCTGTTTCGCCGCCCATCTGCGTGCACCAGACCAGTGCGCCGCGCCGTCGTCTGTGGAAGACCGGCGCATGGGGGTCTACCGCGAACTGATCTACAACAATATCGAATCCTTTATCAGCGGCGGCTTTCCGGTGCTGCGCAGTCTCTATGCGGAGGAGCCCTGGCACCGGATGGTGCGGGATTTCGTGCACCGCCACGCCTCCCGGAGCCCCTATTTCCTGCAGATCAGCGAGGAGTTTTTGCACTACCTGCAGAACGAGCGGGGACACAGGGAAGGGGACCCTCCCTTTCTGCTGGAACTGGCCCACTACGAGTGGGTGGAGCTGGCGCTGGATGTGAGTGAAGAGGAGTTCCCCGCTGGGCTCACCCGCAGCGGGGACGTGCTGGCGTCGATTCCTGTGGTCTCGCCCCTGGTATGGAGCCTCAGCTACCGCTTTCCCGTGCACCGTATCGGTCCCGTTTATCAACCCCAGGAGCCGCCGCAAACCCCCACATTCCTCCTGGTTTATCGCGATCGCGCCGACGAGGTGGGCTTTATGGAGGCCAACGGCGTCACCGCGCGGCTGCTGCAATTGGCGGGAGAGGGAGAACACAGCGGACGGCAACTGCTCGAGACCCTGGCGGCGGAAATGCGCCACCCGGATACCGCCGCGCTGCTGGAGTTCGGGCGGGAACTGCTGGAAAAACTGTTGCGTCTGGATATTCTCGCCGGGCTGAAGGTCTGAAAATATCGCCACTGCTTCGATCAACCCGATCGGATTTTTCCATCGAATGCTATGCTGGCGAGGGTAGTTTATGCCCCCCAGGGGCGTTAGAATCCCTCCCCGGATAAAGGCTGAGAAAGAGAGGAGCTGGGTTTTGCTAGGACGCATAGTTATTTCACCCTGGTTTTTCGCCGCTGCCCTGGCTGGAATGCCCGTGTTGGCACCGGCGGCGGAGGACCCGTTTGCGGAGGTGGAGCCGGAGGCTGCCGCCACCGCGCCGGCGTCCACCGGTGCCGGTGACGGCGGGGATCCTTTTGCCGAGGGAGCCGCAGAGGCTTCCGATGGCGACGGCGGCAGTGAGGGCGGATCTTCCAGTCTGGAAGATGAGTACGGCTTCGATCCCGCCGAGGAATTCGCCGACGGCGACGGGAAGGAGGCTGCGGACAGGGACCCCTGGGAGGGCTTCAACCGCGCGGTATTCCGCTTCAATGACACCGCCGATCGCTGGGTGCTCAAGCCGGTGTCCGTCTCCTATCGCCAGATCACACCGATCTTCGTGCAGAGCGGGGTCAGCAACTTTTTCGGCAACCTGCGCGAGGTCACCAATACCACCAACAGCATCCTGCAGTGGAAATGGGGACAGGCGGGCAACGACGCCGGCCGCTTTCTGATCAATACCACCGTCGGTATCGTCGGCCTGTTCGACGTGGCCCAGCACGTGGGGCTGGAGCCCAGTGATGGAGAGGATTTCGGCCAGACCCTCGCCACCTGGGGGATGCCGTCCGGCCCCTACCTGGTGATGCCGCTGTTAGGGCCCTCCACCCTGCGGGACGGGCCGGCGAGCGTGGTGGATTACTATACAGATCCGATCAGTTACGTGGACCACACCGCCACCCGCAACAGCCTCTATTTTACCGATATGATCCAGCAGCGTGCCGGCCTGCTCAAGGCCGAGATGCTGCTGAACGGCGACCGCTATGTACTGCTGCGCGATGCCTACCTGCAGCGGCGCGAATACCTGATCAACGACGGCGAGTTGGAGGACGACTTCGGCGGCGATCTCGATGACGACTTTGCATTCTGACCCGAATGGCACTGACTTAAGCGTTGCAACCTCCGTAGGATGGGCAAAGGAGCGTAGCGACGTGCCCATCATCTGCGGCTTTGATGGGCACGCGGCGCTTTGCCCATCCTACAAAAATAGCGAATCCCGGCTTAAGTCAGTGCCATTCCATTCTGATCCCACTCCGCCGGCAATGCCTTCCCGAGCCGCCCCATGGCCGGCCGCAGGACTCTTCTACTAATCGACGCCGACGAGGCGTCGCGCGATTTCGTGCGGCGCGCGCTGGCGCGTCTGGGATTTGCGGTGACTATGGTGCAGAGTGGTGGTGAAGCCCTCGGCCAGTTTGCCCCGCGCCTGTTCGAACTGGTGATCACCGACCTGCACCTGCCGGATATGAGCGGCCTGGAAGTCTTGCGCCGGATCAAGCAGCTGTCCCCGGAGACGCCGGTGGTCGTGCTGGCGTCCAACAGCGAGGTGAGCGACGTGGTGCAGGCCCTGCGCCTGGGGGCCAGCGACTACCTGCTCAAGCCCTTGGAGAACGTGGGAGCGCTTGACCACGCGGTCTGCCGCATCACCCATGCGGATACCCTGGCGCAGCAGAACGTCGAATATCGGGAAGAATTGGAGCGGCGCAATCGCGAACTGCGCGAGCATGTGGAAGTGCTGCAGCGGGACCAGCAGGCGGGGCGCCTGCTACAGCAGCACCTGCTGCCGCGCACCCCCTATCGCTACCCGGGGAATATCGAGGCCGCCTTCCGGCTGTTTCCCTCCCTCTACCTGAGCGGAGATTTCGTCGACTACGGGCTGTTCGGCGAGCGTTTCGTGGCCTTTTACCTGGTGGATGTCTCCGGCCACGGGGTCTCTTCCGCGCTGGTCACCGCATTGATCAAGCACAGCATCATGCACCTACTGCGGGAGCGCCCGCTGTTCTCCCATCTGGATACCCTGGATCAGGACCTGCTGGATGTTCTCAGCATGATCAACAGGGAGCTGCTGTCCACCCGCCTGGACAAGCACGCCAGCATGTTCGTGGGGGCGATCGACTGCCGCGCGCGGCAGTTGCACTATGCGGTGGCCGGCCAGGTGCCCATGCCGGTGATGGTGACTGCCGCAGGCGCCGAATGGTTGCCCGGTAAGGGCCGCCCGCTCGGGTTGTTCGAACACGGCAACTGGCAGGTGCTGCGCGCCAGCCTGCCCGAGAGCTGGCGCCTGGTGGCCTGTTCCGATGGTGTACTGGAGTTGATCGAAGGTGCCGACCTTATCGAGCGGGAGGACAAGCTTTTGCAGGCGATCGACCGCAGCCGCGGCGACCTGGACAGCCTGTGTACCGCTCTGCAAGTGAGCACTTTCGAGGCGCTGCCGGACGATATCACTCTGCTTACCCTGGGGCAGGGTGGGCCGATCGAAACCGAGTGGGACTCCTGACCGTTCAGTCCGTTTTATGCCGTGGTCGTTACCTCTTGCCTGCCCTTCCGGTGAGGAGTAAGCTCTGCTTACTTTATGCACTAATTTAAATGTTTCCCGCATTTGAAGTGGTGGTTCTCCAAAAGTGAACTTTCGCCATCCATGCCAGCGGTGCACTTGCCGCTCATCGGGTGTGCCAGAGGTTGTTATGCAGTCTGGGCAAATAATGGTTGGAGCCCACAAAGGCATCTACGTCATCAAGCTGACGGGTGATGTGCGCCTCAACCTGTGCACTTCTTTCGATAATTTCATCAACGACATGTTCGCGCACAACGATTTCAAGGATGTGATCTTCGATCTGCACGATGCCGAGGGTGTGGACAGCACCACCCTGGGATTGGTGGCGAAAATCGCCATTCGCGCGCTGGAGCGCGGCTGCCGTAAACCCCTCGCCCTGAGTACCGACAAGGGTATCCGCCACCTGCTGGATGCCATGGGCTTCGACGCGCTGATCGAGATCAGTGGCGAACACCGCAACTACCGTACCCAGCCCAAGCCTCTGCAATGTAAAACCCCGGACGAATGTGCCGCGCGAGATAAGGTGCTGGAAGCGCACCGGGTGTTGATGAGCATGAACGAATACAACGCCGAGACCTTTCGCGACCTGGTGCACAGCCTGGAGTGCGAGAGCGAACCCGCCAAGCCCACCGCGCGTATGCACTGATTTTTAATGATGAATGCGGAATGCGGAATGCGGAATGATGAACATGCGGTCTGAAGCCGTGTGTGTCGGCGGGAATCTGGGCCGCGCCTAGACCCAATACTGTTGAGTTAAGGCCCAGGTAGGGTGCGCCGTGCGCACCAAAAAGGCTGAAACCCGCGCGAGTCCTGGGGCGGTGCGCATGGCGCACCCTACGAATTTACGGGCCGCGTAGTTTGCATATCCTGTTCCTCATTCCTCATTCCTCATTCCTCATTCCCCTTCATCTCCCTCGCCTCCGCCCGCGCCCGTGTAAACAGCCCGTGGGGCAGATAGATCAGCTCCGCGACGCGGCGGATCAGGTGTTCCTCGAAGGTCTCGATCACGTCGTCCGCCAGTGCCACCTGCCACATCTGCCGCACCAGCAGATACTTGTTGCGCTCGTCGAACCGGTCATTGACCGTCTGGGTGAATTCATACAGGGAGGTGGCCTGGTCGCGGCGTGCCAGGGCGTCGTACACCAGCTGTTCGGCACCGTCCGCATCCAGGTGATAGTGCTCCTGTAGCAACCGGATCAGGGTGTCCTGTTCCCGCTGGTCCAGGTTCTGGTCCACTGTCGCCACTTCCGCGAGCAGCGCGGCGCTGATCACTCGCACATCCTGTTCATCGCGCACCTCTACATCGGTGCCGCTGCCGATCTGTTCAAAAAGTTTGCGAATTTGCTGCAGCATTGTTTTCGGCCGCTCCCTCTATCTGTTGCCGGAGCAGGGATTCCAGCCGCTCCTGGTCCTGCACGAAGTTGCGGATGCCCTCCGCCAGCTTCTCGGTGGCCATGGCATCGTTGTTCAACTGGTAGCGGAATTCCGCCTCACTCAACGGGCGTGGCGGGCGGGACTCCCGTTCCACGTCGGTCTCCAGGCCCGCCGCCAGAGCCGCGGAATCCTCCTCCAGGGCCTGCAGCAACTGGGGGCTGATGGTAAGGCGGTCGCAGCCGGCCAGGGCTTCGATCTCCCCCGTATTGCGGAAGCTGGCGCCCATCACGATGGTCGGGTAGTCGCGGGACTTGTAGTAATGATAGATGTTGCGCACCGATACCACCCCGGGGTCCTCCTCCGGGCTGTAGTGATCGCGGCCGCTGTTGGCCTTGTGCCAGTCGAGAATCCGGCCCACGAATGGGGAGATCAGTGTCACCCCGGCCTCCGCGCAGGCCACCGCCTGGCAGAAACTGAACAGCAGGGTCAGGTTGCAGTGAATGCCCTCGCGCTCCAGTACCGCCGCCGCGGCGATGCCCTCCCAGGTGGAGGCGACCTTGATCAGCACCCGCTCGCGCTCGATACCTGCCTGCTCGTAGAGGGCGATCAGACGGCGGGCGTAGTCGATGCTGGCGCGGGTGTCGAAGGACAGGCGCGCATCCACTTCGGTGGACACCACCCCCGGCACCAGTTGCAGTATCTCGCCGCCGATGGCCACCGCCAGCTTTATCGCCGCGAGCTTCGCCCTGTCGCCGGAATGGTTTTGCGCCCAGGCCAGGGATTCGGCGATATGTTCCCGGTACTGGGGCAGCTGTGCGGCCTTGAACAGCAGCGAAGGGTTGGTGGTGGCGTCGTGGGGGCGGTAGCGGCGGATGGCCTCGATATCCCCGGTATCCGCAACCACCTGGCTGCGCTGCTTGAGTTGTTCCAGTTTGTTCATATCTCCCTCGAATTTTCTCTCTCTGCCGTGGGTAAGCTCCCTTGTAGGAGCGGGCCATGCCCGCGATCGGCTATGGCTACGAAGAA
>NZ_JBOFOC010000005.1:0-23817 GCF_051659245.1 Microbulbifer sp. | reverse complement strand
GGCCTTGCCCCGCTCCTACAGGTTATTCGGATGGCGGTGAAACGAGCCGTTCGAGCTCTGTTTGTAACTGTCGCTGCACCTGCTCCAGCGGCTCTCCGGCATCGATCACCGCGTAGCGCTCCGGAGCCGCTTCGGCGCGCTCCCGATAGGCGGCGCGCACTCGCAGGAAGAAGGCGAGCTGTTCGTTCTCGAAGCGGTCGGCAGCACCGATATCGGCGGCGCGGGCCAGGCCGGTCTGCGGGTCCAGATCGAGCAACAGGACTCTGTCCGGGCGCAGGTCTCCCTGCACTGTCTGCTCCAGTTGGGCGATCAGTGTGCGGTCGAGCTGGCGACCGCCGCCCTGGTAGGCGTAGGTGGCATCGGTGAAACGGTCGCAGATCACCCAGTCGCCTCGGGCCAGCGCCGGCTCGATCACCCGGGCGATATGCTGGGCGCGGGCGGCAAAGACCATCAGCAGTTCGGCTGTGGGGTCCACCGCTTCGTCGCGGTTGCACAATAGCAGCTCGCGCAGTTCTTCCGCCAGCGGCGTGCCGCCGGGTTCCCGTGTCTGTATAAAGGCGATCCCGCGATCCCGCAGCCAGCCGGTAATGAACTGGAGGTTGGTGGACTTGCCCACCCCCTCGCCACCCTCGAGGGTGATAAATTTTCCGCGCCGCAAAATCAGTTTTCCCTGTTTTCTTTCGGGGCCGGGCTGGAGCGATAGTTCGCGCGGCGCTTCAGCTGGTATTCCTGGACCGCGCGGTTGTGCTCCGCCAGGGTGGCCGAAAAGTGATGCGAACCGTCGCCCTTGCCGACAAAATACAGGCTGTCGCCCGCTTTCGGGTTCAGCGCCGCGCGAATGGCTTCGCGCCCCGGCAGGGCGATGGGTGTGGGCGGCAGCCCGTCGATGACATAGGTATTGTAAGGGGTTGACTCCCGCAGGTGGGCGCGGGTCAGGTTGCCATCAAACTCCTCGCCCAGGCCGTAAATCACCGCCGGGTCCGTCTGCAGGCGCATGCCCTTGTTCAGGCGGCGCACAAAAACACCGGCAATCTCGCTGCGCTCCGAGGGTTGGCCGGTCTCCTTCTCGATCAGGGAGGCCATGATCAGCGCTTCATAGGAGGAGCTGTAGGGGAGATTGTCGTCGCGAACCCGCCACTCCTCTTCCAGGATTCGCTGCATACGTCGGTAGGCCTGCCGCAGCAGCTCGATATCCGTAGTGCCGGAGTGGTAGATATAGGTGTCCGGAAAAATCCAGCCTTCGGGGCTTTCGCCGTCGAAGCCCAGTGCGCGGGCGGCACTGGCGGCGTCCGCACCCTCCTCCGACTTTGCGATATTGCGGCCGGCGCGTACCTGCTCCAGGGCCTGACGGAAAGTCCAGCCTTCCACCAGGGTGAGCCGGTAGCGGGTGACGTCGCCGCGGTTCAGGCGCTCCACCAGGTCCTTGGCGTTACTGCCCGCCGGCACCAGGTATTCGCCCGCATGGATTCCGGTCTTGCCCTTCCAGTAGGCATAGGCGAGCACCAGCCGCGGCCACTGGACCACGCCGCGCCGCTCCAGGTCCCGGAGGGCCCGCGACAGGTTGCCGCCGCTGCTCACTTCGAAACGCAGCCCGTCGCTCCCAACCGCAAGCGGCCGCACCAGGACGGCCTGCATTGTCCACAGGGAAGCCGCTGCGACCAGCAGCAACAGGACGGAGGCACCCAGCAGGCGGTGCCAGGGGCCCTTTTTCGCTTTAGATTGTTTCTTCTTCACCACAACTCTTCCGCAATCAACCGCTGCAGCCTCCGGGTCTCCGGGCCGGGAAGCCAACGGCGATGGCCAATCAATTCCCGTACCGGCATAACGCCCCGCAGGCTGTTGCACAGCGCCACTTCCTCAGCGGCGCACAAGATCTCGAGATCGATATCTGCTTCCCCCAAGGGAATCCGCGCACCCAGCCATTCGCGCATTACCCCGCGGACCCCACAGCGTCTCAGGTCCGGTGTGATCCAGGCGCCCTCCAGCCTTGCCAGCAGGTTGCAGCGCAGGCTTTCGATCACCCGCCCCCCAGTGTCCAACAGCAGACCATCGCAGGCCTCCCCGGGGGGCAACTCGGCTTTGGCGCGATTATATCCCGTGCGATCCAGGGATTTGCAGCCCGGGTTGGCAGTTTTACCGGCTGGCAGCCGCCCCATACAGAGGAAAAGACGGACACCCTCTTCCAGCTCCGGCGTGGGCTCCAGCGGTAACAGGCTGATATCCCAGCATCGACGGCCGCCCCGATACCCCAGGCGCAAACGCAGTTTGGCGGCCGGGACCGGGCAGTCGGCGGCGACTCGCTCCAGGCCCTGCTCGATTTCGGCGAACTCTCCCTCCCCCATCCGACTGCAGCGAAGCAGGCGGGCGCGGTGCAGGGGCCACAGGGGCAGCCGGCCGCCCTGGCAGCGCATGGTCTCGAGCAGTCCGTCGGTGTAGGCGTCGTCCGGTGGCAGGGAGACCACGGCGGCAGCCTTTTCAAAGAAGAGCGGGAGTGTGGTCATGATCCCCCCGGATAGAGATGCGCCCGCCGGAACCGGCGGGCGCTAATGTCTTGGTATTGGTCAGATCCGCTTGAAGATCAGCGATCCGTTGGTGCCGCCAAAACCAAAGGAATTGGACAACACCGCATCGATAGCCATCTCCTGGGTCTCCTGAGGCACCAGGTTGATGCCGCTGCAGGCTTCGTCCGGGGTCTCGAGATTGATGGTGGGCGGGGCCACCTGATCGCGCAGGGCGAGCACCGAGAAAACAGCTTCCACCGCTCCCGCGGCGCCCAGCAGGTGGCCGGTCATCGACTTGGTGGAACTCACTGCCAGCTTGTCCGCGGCGGCACCGAACACCGAGTGCACCGCCTGAATCTCCGCCTTATCTCCCAAGGGAGTGGAAGTGCCGTGGGCGTTGATGTACTGGATGCCGTCCGTCGCCAGGCCCGCATCCCTGAGCGCGTTCCGCATGGACAGGGCCGCGCCGGCGCCGTCTTCCGGCGGCGAGGTCATGTGGTGTGCATCACCACTCATACCGAAACCGATCAGTTCCGCGTAGATCCTCGCCCCGCGCGCCACGGCCCGCTCGTACTCTTCCAGCACCAGTACCCCGGCACCCTCGCCCAGCACGAAGCCGTCCCGATCCACATCCCAGGGGCGGCTGGCCCGCTGGGGATCGTCGTTGCGGGTGGACAGCGCGCGCGCCGCGCAGAAACCGCCCAGGCCCACCGGGGTGGTAACCATCTCGGCCCCACCGCACACCATCACATCGGCGTCGCCGTACTGAATCGTGCGCAAGCCCAGACCCACCGCGTGGGTGCCCGTGGTGCAGGCGGTGGTGGTGGAAAGATTGGGGCCTTTCATTCCGTATTTGATCGACAGGTTGCCGGAGACCATATTGATAATGGCGCCCGGGACAAAGAAGGGGGAAACGCGGCGCGGGCCCCGCTCTGCGATCAGCATGGCGTTGCGTTCGATCTCGGCGATGCCGCCCATGCCGGAACCGATACAGGCACCGATCCGCGGCGCATCGCTTTCGGTAATTTCCAGGCCGCTGTCTTCCATCGCCTGGATACCCGCGGCCATGCCAAAGCGCAGGAATACATCCATTTTGCGCGCTTCCTTTTCCGGCATGTAGAGCGCGGGATCGAAACCCTTTACCGTGGCGGCGAAGCGGGTAGAAAAATCCGAGACATCAAAAGACTCGATAGGTACCGCTCCACTGGTGCCGGCGAGAATCGCGGTCCAGCTATCTTCCAGGGTATTGGCCAGGGGGCTGATCACGCCCATTCCGGTAACGACTACTCTTCTACGCGACACTCGTGCTTCCCCCGAGATCATTTCAGGACGACCGGGATTTAAGCCGGCAGTCACTTTCGCTTAGCGCTACATAAAAGGAAAGCCGCACTATGCGACATAGAACGGCTTTCACAATACTTTCAGCATCGGGCAACAGGCGGCTACAAACCACCCAGCGGGAATTAGCCAAGGTTTTCCTTGATGTAATCGATGGCCAGCTGAACAGTTGTAATTTTTTCGGCTTCTTCGTCGGGGATCTCGGTTTCGAATTCCTCTTCCAGAGCCATTACCAACTCAACTGTGTCGAGGGAGTCAGCGCCCAGATCTTCAACAAATGAGGCTTCAGGTTTTACGTCTTCTTCCTTCACGCCCAGTTGTTCAGCAACGATCTTTTTAACGCGCTCTTCAATGCTGCTCATGATTCAATTTAACTCCTAGTGGATAAAAATCTGTTGTAGTCGTTTTCAATTTCCGCCCCGCGATATTCAAAGCGGGATAACGACCGGCTCACACAGCTTCGGTTAATGCGAGGCGGCATTGTACCCCAACTTTTTCGGGATGTAATGCGCCGCCTTTCACTCTCCAAAGCACTACTGCAAACTCTTTGTTAATCAAACAGTTACAGCAATTTTTTGAGGAAAAATATCAGGCCATATACATGCCGCCATTCACATGAATGGTCTCTCCGGTTACGTATCCACCCGCATCACTGGCTAAAAAAGCGACAACTGAAGCGATCTCTTCGGGGGTACCCAAACGTCCCAGCGGGATCCGGCCCATCAGCGCTTCGCGCTGGGCTTCCGGGAGCCCCTTGGTCATATCGGTATCGATAAATCCGGGAGCCACGGTATTCACAGTAATACCCCGAGAGCCAACTTCCGCCGCCAGCGAGCGCGCGAAACCGGCGACCCCGGCCTTGGTGGCCGCGTAGTTGCTCTGGCCGGCGTTACCCATGCTGCCCACAACGGAGCTGATATTGATAATCCGCCCCCAGCGCGCCTTGGTCATATCCCGCAGGCAGGCCTTGGTCACACGATAGACCGCGGAAAGATTGGTGTCGACCACCTCCGCCCACTCCTCGTCTTTCATGCGCATCAGCAGATTATCCTTGGTAATGCCCGCATTGTTTACCAGGATCACTGGTGCGCCGAAATTCTCTTTCACTGATTCCAGCAGTGTAGCCAGACTCTCTGCGCTGGTGACATCCAGTTCCTTGCCAACACCGGAGATGCCCTTTTCAGCAAAGCGCGCGGTGATTTTTTCCGCGCCAGAGGCACTGGTGGCGGTGCCGATCACCGTGGCGCCCATGGCGCCCAAGGTATCGGCTATGGCCGCACCGATGCCGCGGCTGGCGCCGGTGACCAGGGCCACTTTATCGTTGAGGGAAGTTGTCAGTGTCATTGTCGCTCCACTCGAATTCGAGTATTACTCCGCAGCGGCCAGCAGTGCGGTATTAAATTGGTCCGGGGTGTCGATGTTGTGGCAAGTCAGGCTGCGATCAATGCGCTTGGCCAATCCCGCCAGCACCTTGCCCGGCCCGCATTCCACCAGTTCCCGGGTACCGTCGGCCACCATGGCCTGTACACACCCGGTCCAGCGCACCGGGCTGTAGATCTGCTCCACCATCAATGCCTTGATGGCCGCAGGATCCGGCTCAGAGCGGGCATGCACATTGTGGATTACCGGGATTTCCGGCGCGTGAAATTCCGTCGATTCAATCTGCGCCGCCAGCTTCTCCGCCGCCGGGCGCATCAATTCGGTGTGGAAAGGCGCGCTTACCGGCAGCGGCATGGCGCGTTTGGCTCCGGCTTTCTTGCAGGCCTCGATGGCACGCTCCACCGCAGCACTGCTGCCGGCAATAACCACCTGGCCCGGGGAGTTGTAGTTGACCGCCGCCACCACTTCGCCCTCTGCCGCTTCGGCACAGGCAGACTCAACCGCAGTGTCATCCAGGCCGATCACTGCAGCCATGGCGCCCTCTCCCGCCGGCACGGCCTTTTGCATCAGGCGGCCGCGCTCCTGTACCAGATGCACGGCATGGGTAAAGGCCAGACTGCCGGCGCACACCAGTGCCGACCACTCGCCCAGACTGTGGCCGGCCATTCTCGCAGGATGGACTCCGCCGTGGGCGCACCAGGCCCGGTACAACGCCACACTGGCGGTGAGCAACAGCGGCTGGGTGCGCTCAGTGAGGTTGATATCCGCCTGCTCACCGTTCTGGCACAGGTCCCAGAGGTCGTAGCCGAGCACATCGGACGCCTCGGAAAAAGTGGTGTGGATCTCGGGAAACTCAGCCGCGGCATCCGCCAGCATACCTATCTGCTGGGAGCCCTGGCCGGGGAAGACAAATGCGAGCCTTGCATTGGTCATGGAACATCCTTAAACCTGGTTGGCAATGGTTGGGGGCGTTACGCCTTTACCTGCGCCATGGCGCGGCCCAGCCTGGCGGCCAGGTCGGCTTCGGCACACTCTTTGGCAGTGATCATCGCCCGGTAGAACGCCTCACTGCTGGCGCCGCCGTGACTCTTGATCACATTACCCTTCACCCCTAAAAAGCTGGCGCCATTATAGCGGGCGGGTTCCACCTGTGTGCGCCATTTTCGCAACAGCTTTATGGCTAACTGGCCAAAAAAGCGCGTGATCGGGCTCTTTCTCTCGATGGTGAAGGCCTTTTGACCCATGAGTCGAATGACACCTTCGGCGGATTTCATCGCCACATTCCCCATCAGGCCGTCGCAGACCACCACATCCACCACGCCGGTGAAAATATCGTGCCCCTCGACAAATCCAGCGTAATGGATCACTGGATCCTTCTCCAGCAACTCCGCCGCGCGGCGGATTTCTTCCGTCCCCTTGTGCGCCTCCGCACCGATATTCAGCAGCGCCACCCGGAGATCCCGCTTACCGGTGTGCACCCGTTGCGCCTCGATGCCCATGCGGGCGAATTGCAACAGATCCTCTGCGGTGCAGTCGATATTGGCGCCCAGGTCCAGCAGGAAGCAGGACCCCGCTTCCGCGGGCAGGGACTTGCCCAGCGCGGGCCGGCGCACGCCCTCGATAGTGCCCAGAATGCTGCGGCTGAGCGCAAGCAGTGCACCGGTGTTGCCGGAGGTCACCATCGCCTGTACCTCCCCGCGGGCCACCGCCTGCAGCGCCCGGGCCATGGAGGATTCGCGCTTGCGGCGCACCGCCTGTATGGGATCGCAGCTCTGCGTAACCACCTGCTCGCAAGAGGTGATATGCAGCCGCCCGTGCAACTGGGGCTGCCGCTGTTCGCCGAGGAGTGCCTGAAGCTGGATCTGCGGACCGAAGAGTTCCAGTTCCGCATGGGGGAATCGATTGAGGAATCTGACACAGGCCGGAACGACAGAGCGGGGACCTAAGTCCCCGCCCATCACATCCACGGCCAATCGCAATTGGCTGGACAAAGTTTACTCTTCTGCTTCAGCGCCGCCGACGTCGATCACTTTGCGGCCGCGGTAGAAGCCGTCTTTGGTCACGTGGTGACGGCGATGCTTCTCACCGGTAGTCGGGTCGACAGACAGGGTCGGTCCACCCAGTGCATCGTGGGAACGACGCATGCCGCGACGGGAACGGGTCTTTTTGTTTTGCTGAACAGCCATGGCTTGCTCCTAAAATAACAAATTACACCGGAACCGGGGCGCCTCATCGGCGAGCCCAACTCACCGCTTGCGCGATGAACCCTTCAACTGTTCCAGCACTTTAAAGGGGTTTTCCCGCTGCTCATCCGCCTCCCCGGCATCCTCACCATAGTGGAAGCGGTCGCGGGCGACACACTCCCTCCGATGGTAGGCCACCATGGGCAGATTGAGCAAAATCTCTTCTTCCAGTACTTCGTACAGGTCCAGCTCATCGCCTTCCTGCATCACCGGGTCCAGGTCCTTGGGCAGCGCCTTGCCCTGCTCTTCGGACCAGACCACCCCCCAGCGAAAAGTTGCCTCTATCTCTTCGGGCACCGGCTCCAGACAGCGCTGGCAGAGCAGCTGTACCCGACAGTGCAACACACCGTCCACCGCCAAATGACCCTGGAGATCCCGCGCAAAGGTCAGCTCGGCCCGGACATCCTCGTCGACGGACTCGGCCGCCGAGAGCAGCCGCTGCAGCGCTGATCGAGGCAGCGTTCCGGTCAGTCGCTGCTCGCGCTGCACCAGCTTGCGAGCATCGACAGTGCGCGGCAGCGCAGCATTAGAGGGGGGCATCGACATAAGCGCGCAATTCTATGGACTACCCCCACCCTTGTCAAAACAATTCCGCCCCCGCAAGATCGGGCGATTTACACAGGAAAACACCATGCTCCGCCCCCTGATTCTAGCTTCCGGCTCCCCCTACCGCCGGGCCCTGCTCAAACAACTGCAACTACCTTTTGAATCCGACTCGCCCCATATAGATGAAGAAGCGCTGCCGGGAGAGGCCGCCCGGGACCTGGCCCGAAGACTGGCGGCGGAGAAGGCCCGGGCATTGCGCACCGCTCACCCGCGGGCACTGATTATCGGCTCCGACCAGGTTGCCGAATGTGACGGCCGCATCCTGGGCAAGCCCGGAGGGCGCGAGAGGGCCGTGGAGCAACTGCGCCTTTGCCGCGGACGAGCGGTGCATTTCCACACCGGGCTCAGTCTGCTGGATGCCGGCAGCGGCGAGCAGCGTACGGAATTGGAAACCTTCACTGTGTACTTTCGCCGATTGACCGGAGCGCAAATAGATCGCTATGTGGAGAGAGAAAAGCCCTACGATTGTGCGGGTTCGTTTAAAGCGGAAGGCTTGGGGATAGCCCTGTTCGAAAAAATGGAAGGTTCGGACATGAATTCCCTGATCGGTCTTCCATTAATTCGATTGGTTACCATGTTCGAAGCGTTTGGCGTGGACCCGCTGGCCTGAGCCCCGGTGGGGGCTTGCCCAGGTCAAACCGCAGAATGGCCACTCAATCAGGCCCCCAGTGGCGGCCACTCCAACAGCTCCGGGAAGCGGTCGATAACCGCTCGAGGGCCGCAAGCCTGCAACCGCTCCCGGTCGTGGACTCCATAGCTGACCCCGATAGCAGCCATATCCATCGCCGCGGCCATGTTCAGGTCGTAGACCGTATCCCCCACCATCACCGCCTCCTCTACCGGGCAGCCGGTTTCCACCAGCAGCTCGCGCAACATGCGCGGGTCCGGCTTGGAAGCGGTCTCATCGGCACAGCGGCTGGCCACAAACATGGGCCCGAGCCCCAACTCCCGAAACTCGCGCTCCAGTCCCCGGCGGCTCTTGCCAGTGGCCACCGCCAATTGGTGACCCGCGCCCAGCAGGCTGTCGAAGGTGGACAGCACCCCGTCAAACAGCGGCAGCGGCTCGCTGCGCGCCGCCAGCCATTCCTCCGAGTAGCGCTCGCGCAAGCGTTGGCGCTGGTCATCGGCGACCTCGGGAAACAGGATTCCCACCGCCTCCGGCAACCCCAGACCGATAATATTACCGACTGCTCCCGCAGCCGGTACCGGCAGACCCACCCCTTCGGCGGCGCGCTGCATACAGGAGACGATGCGCGCCTCGGAGTTACAGACGGTGCCATCCCAGTCCAGGATTACCAACATAACGACTTCCTACTACTTAGAACCTGTATAACACTAAACTCGACAGCCGCGCCCGCCGCTCCGAAGCGGGCAAGCGAGGCGCGAAGAACATGATTTAGCGCATTAAATAAACGACAAGCAACTGCTTAAGGGGGGGGCATCGGGAGGAGACCGGGGCTATCGGACACAGTGCCAACAGGCCTACCTGCTTCCGCCGCGCCCGCGCAGAGCTGCCAGAACGGATTCCAGCTCCTTCGGGAGGGCCGCCTCGACGCTGACCTTTTCGCCCCCTGGAAGGGAACAACTCACCTTCGCCGAATGCAAAAACAGCCTTTTCAGGCCCAGCTCGCGAAAGGCACAATTTACCTCGTCCGGTGCGTACTTTGTATCACCGGCCAGCGGACACCCGACAAACTGGGCGTGCACCCGTATCTGGTGAGTGCGACCGGTGACCGGCTCAGCGGACACCACCGTCGCATCGCGGAAACGTTCCAGCACCTGAAACCGGGTTTCCGAATCCTTGCCTGAGGGATCGACCGACACCATCCGCTCACCGCTCTTCAGGGTATTCTTGCGCAGGGGTGCCTCCACCAGGCGCCGTCCTCGCGGCCACTTTCCCGCCGCCAGGGCCAGATAGGACTTGCCCACCCTGCCCGCGCGCAATTCCGCCTGCACGTGCAACAGAACAGAGCGTTTGCGCGCGACCATGATCGCGCCACTGGTATCCCGGTCCAGCCGGTGCACCAGCTCCATAAACGGGCTCCGGGGAAACATCTGTCGCAATACCTCGATCAGCCCCAGCCGCACACCGCTGCCGCCGTGCACTGCCAGCCCCGCCGGCTTGTCAATCACCAGCAGCCCGCCGGCATCGTACAGTATGGATTGCTCCACCAGCCGGCGCAGTTGGTCGCCGGCAACCGGCGCGGGTGCCTGGTCGGCAGTACGCACCGGGGGAACTCTCACCACATCCCCCGCCTGCAGCCTGTATTCCGCCTTCACCCTTCCTTTATTCACCCGCACCTCGCCCTTGCGCAGGATGCGATAAATGCGTGAGCGCGGTACGCCCTTTAGGCGCCCCTGCAGGAAATTGTCAATCCGCTGGCCTGCCAGTTCTCCTGGCACAGTCAGAAACCGCACGCCACCAGAGGCCTGGGTTGAATTGGGTGGTAGAGCCGGAGAGGCCGGGACGGAGGGATGATCGCTTCGCATGGGCGCATAATAGCTGCCGCGCCTGAATATTGCACCGCCCCGCTTCTCTCGATCCGGCGCGCTCCCCCTGTGGCGGCCACAATTGAAGCATCCTTCAGCCTGTGTTATATTCGGCCGGCCTGAATTGGGGCTGGTTTTCGACGATGTGCGGCATCCTGTTAAGAGGGGCCACAGGCATCGTAACAGGAGAAAATACCGCCAATCGGCCGGTGCGCGCCTCTTTTGATATAGATGGGCCGCGTCATTGAAAAAACTTCGCCGGTGAGGCCACCCCTGTAATTGTGACCAGGGGCGCCTCGCCGGCCACAACGCCCCGCATTAGTGCGGGTAACTATCGCGAAGGTAAGACGGGCTGAAGCCCGCAGCGCTTGGAAGGACGACTCAAACACTTACGTCCGCTCTGTCGAAATAGCCAGCGACCGAACTGGCAGCCCGGGCAGCGATGCCGGCCCGGCGGCAAAACATGAAGCGAAAGGCTGGCCAAAAAGCCGGTCACAACAGAGCCGAACGAAAAGACGTAAACCTCGCCACCCGCGATCCCTGATCGGAGGGCGGCGCCCGGTACACGGATGCGACAAACCGCATTATCGGTACTGGGTAGTACTATTGACGGGTACTAAAGGTACCAACGAATGCGGCGCCAACTGCAATGCATTCGGAGTTACAGCAGTGTGACAACCGGAGCCCGCACCGCCAGTCCTTGGCGGCGCCGCCCCGGTCGCCCCCTGCCCCGCCCTGCGGCTTTGACGCCGCGCGGCGACCGTACAAAGCCTGCGAACTTCAGTGTCCCCTTTGCGCAACGCAAGGATACAAGACACGCATGAAGAGAATGCTAATCAACGCGACTCAGCCGGAAGAGATTCGCGTCGCCCTGGTCGACGGCCAGTGGCTCTACGACCTGGACATCGAAAATCGCACCCGCGAGCAGAAAAAAGCCAACATCTACAAGGGTAAAATTACCCGTGTGGAACCCTCCCTCGAAGCCGCGTTTGTCGACTACGGCGAAGAGCGCCACGGCTTCCTGCCGCTGAAAGAAATCTCCCGCGAGTACTTCACCAAACAGCCCAAGGACATAGACGGTCGCATCAAAATCAAGGATGTGGTCAAGGAGGGCATGGAAGTCATCGTGCAGATAGACAAGGAAGAGCGCGGCAACAAAGGCGCGGCGCTGACCACCTTTATCAGCCTCGCCGGCCGCTACCTGGTATTGATGCCGAACAACCCCCGCGCCGGCGGCATCTCCCGCCGCATCGAGGGTGACCAGCGCTCCGAACTTCGCGATGCCCTCTCCAACGTGGAGGTCCCCCCCGGCATGGGCATGATCGTGCGCACCGCCGGCGTCGGCCGCAGCGGCGAGGAGCTGCAGTGGGACCTCAACTACCTGCTGCAACTCTGGGACGCCATCGAGAAGGAAGCGAACAGCTCAAAAGCACCCCACTTCCTGTTCCGCGAGAGCAACGTGATCATCCGCGCGATTCGCGACTATATGCGCGACGATATCGGCGAAGTGATCGTAGATGAAAAAGGCGCCTACCAACTGGCTGCGGAGTTCGCCCGCCAGGTGATGCCCGCCTACGTCAACAAGGTGAAGTACTACGAGGACGCCATCCCGCTGTTCAACCGCTACCAGATCGAAGGCCAGATCGAGACCGCCTTCGAGCGGGAAGTGAAACTGCCTTCCGGCGGCTCCATCGTGATCGATGTCACCGAGGCCCTGGTCTCCATCGACATCAACTCCTCCCGTGCCACCAAGGGCGGCGACATCGAGGAGACGGCGCGCAACATCAACCTGGAAGCCGCGGACGAGATCGCCCGCCAGCTGCGCCTGCGGGATATGGGCGGCCTGGTGGTGATCGACTTTATCGACATGCAGAGCAAATCCAACCAGCGCGAAGTGGAAAAGCGCATGGAGAAAGCTCTCAGCATGGACCGCGCTCGGGTGCAGATCGGCCGCATCTCCCGCTTCGGCCTGCTGGAGATGTCCCGCCAGCGCCTGCGCCCATCCCTGGGTGAAACCACCTTCCGGGTCTGCCCCCGCTGCAGTGGCCAGGGCACCATCCGCGGCACCAAATCCCTGGCACTGTCCATCCTTCGCCTGGTGGAAGAGGAGGCCAAGAAAGAGCGTAGCGCGGAAATCCGCGCCATCACCCCGGTGAACGTAGCCACCTACCTGCTCAATGAGAAGCGCAAGGCCATCTCCCAGATCGAGTCGCGCAACAAAACCCGCGTGGTGATCGTACCCAACGCGGATATGGAAACGCCGCACTTCGAAGTACAGCGCCTCCGCGACGACGAAACCGGCACCATCGAGACGTCTTACAAAATCTCCGGCACCGTCGAAGACACCAGCGGCCAGGAAGAAGAACCGGTGCGTGTGCCGGCCCAACCCGCCGTGCAGCAGATCGCACACACCGCCCCGGCCCCCACGCCGGTGGCCAAACCGGTTCCCGGACTGTTCAGCCGGCTGATCAATGCTATTTCCGAGCTGTTCAGCGGCGATGAGGACAAGACCAAAAAGCACCAGAAGTCCAAAGGTCGCGGCAAGAGCTACCAGAAGCAACAGCCGCGCGGTCGCAGCCAGCGCGGCAATCGCGGTCGGGGCGGCCGTCGCGGGGAAGGGCCCCGCGAGGAGAAACGCGAGGAGAAACGCGAGGATCGCCGCGAAGCCAAGCGCGACGATAGCCGCAAGGGCAGGCGCGAGGAAGGTCGCGGGGAAAGCCGCGAGACCACGGCCGAGCGCCCCCGCGGTGAGGGCCAGCGCCGCCGTCGTCGCCGCGGGGGTGGCGGTGAAGACAGGCGCCCCCGCGAAGCCCAGCCCGCGGTAGAGGCCGAAGCAGCTACCCAGGCCCCAGCGGAGGAACCCAAGGAGGAAACCAAGAAGGAAGCCGAGCAGCGCCCGGCGCGCCGTCCCAGCAATGTTCGCGGACGCCCGCAGGCCCGCCGTCGCGGCCGACGCGGCGACAACGTCGCCGCCGCGGCCGTCGCCCAGAACCAGGAAGAACTGGAGCAGGAGGTAAGCGAGGCCATCGACGAAGCGGAGAGTGAAGCGAAAAAATCCGCGAGCAAAACCGCTGAAAGCAGAGAGGCTCCCGCCCAGCCCGTCGCTCCGACTGCAGAGAAACGTGAAAAGGTAGAGAAACGCGAAAAGGTAAAAGCCGAGACTCCGGCCGAAAAGGAACCTGCCCGGGAAACCGCCGCGGAAAGCACCGCACCGACGGTCGAAGAGCAGCCAGCCCCGGTTGAAGCGCCACAAGCTGAAACTGCGGCGACCGCTGCTCCGGAGAAACAGGCCGAGCCCCAGCCGCAGGAGGTTGCTGCAGCGGAAACTGTAGAAGAGGCCCCGGCCATCGAGCCGCAGGCAGCAGACACAGAGACCCCCGCACCTACTGCAGCGGAGACAACCACAGTTCCTGCCAAGAGGGAAGCCCCGACCGAAGAGGAACCGCCGGCCGCGGCGGGGGAAACCCCAACTGTCCCGCAAGCAGAAGCCGTAGAGGAAACACCGCGCGGTCGCGCCAGCAACGATCCGCGGGAAAATCCCCAGCCGCTGCAGCAACTGGCGATCATCACCGAGCACCGCGACCAGGGACTCCTGCAGCCGCTGGATACCTCCCGGCCCGCGGCCATCGAACACAACCCGCGCCCCCTGCCCCGCCCGGCCAACGACCCCCGCGTCGCCCGCCAGGAGACTCAGGCAAACGACAGCGGTAGTGACGAGTCGGCCGAGGCCAGCTAACGCGAGCGAGGACTGGCTGATTACAAAGCGACAGGGATTGCCGGTTTGGACTGTGCCTCAGGCACAGCCCGAAGGGCCAGCGCCAGGGATGGCGCTGATCACAAAGCGGCAGGGATCGCCGGTTTGGACTGTGCCGCAGGCACAGCCCGAAGGGGCAGCGTTGGGGATGGCGCTGATCAATAAACAGCTAACCCATTGAACTTACTAAAAAAACATCCGAACCCTTGTACCGGCCAAACGGGCCGGTATAATGCGCCGGACAATTCGGTGGGGTGGCTGAGTGGTCGAAAGCGGCGGTCTTGAAAACCGTTGACTGTAACAGGTCCCAGGGTTCGAATCCCTGCCCCACCGCCATATAAAGAACTCAAAATCAAAGAGTCATGAAGAATCAGGGCGCGGTCGATCAGCATCGATTGCGCCCTTTTCGTTGAAGTGTCAACAAAGTGTTAACGGGACATAAGCCAGGACGGCAAATGCAGAGCGTAAAGCGATCCTCCCCTATCATTCTCTCCACCCCCGTAATGACCAGGGTGCGGTTTGCTGAGACATCAGGCCTACGCGAGGGGCAAATTCGCGGTCAAATGGAACAAGGAAACCTTCCCGCTTTCCATGTGGGGCGCCTGTCCTTAGTCAATTTGGCTCTCTTGGCCTACCCCGGTATCCATATTTCCATTTACCCAGTGATGACCAAGGCGGCCTTTGCAGAGGCTTCAGGCCTACAGAAACAACAAGTGGAGTCCCAGTTGGATCAAAAAAATTTGCCATATACGCGTATTGGCAGACTGGTGTTAGTTGATGTGGCAACACTGACCAGGCAATGCTTGGCTTGAGCGCCGCCACTCCATTGCCCGAGTCAATCCCTGCCCTATTTCAATATCCATCAAAAATTCCGCGTCACCCCAACCACCACCTTCCCATCCGCCAGCTCCGGGTCCGCCAGAAACGGATCGATTCCATTGGTATCGTGCCAGCTCAATTCGAAGGAAAAATCGCCACAAGTCCTGGACAGGGCCAGGCTGTAATAGGTGTAGTCGAGTTCGTCGGCGCTGGAGCCGAAAGTCTGCCGCCCCACCACCCCGGAAAGAGTGATATTCAGAGGGAATTCGTAGCTCAAGGTCAGGTCGTAGGCAAAGGAGGAAACGCCGTTGAGAAAGTCCTTGCCAAAATAGTTATCGGCGTACCAGAAGCTCGGTTTGGCGGAAAATTTGTCCACCTTGTAGGTGAGCACCAGGTAGGACTCCTGGTAGTCCAGATCGGATTCGGAGCCCGGGTAGTTGTAGGACCAGAAACCGATATCGTAGCTGAAAGGCGTCTCCCCCACATCGCCGGCAAAACCGATATAAGGATCCAGTTCCATGCTGTTGCCAGGGCCGCCGAAATCCGTATTGGAGGCCCAAATGCCCGCGTATAAGCCGACGTCATGGGACCAGTTCAGGTCGCCGCGGACCTGGGGGCGGTCGTTGGAGTTGGATATCCCCCGGAACATGTAGTTGCTGGATAGCAACAGGCTGCCGCTGACGCTGCCGTACCTGTCGGAGGTATCAGAGGCGTCCTCTTCTTCCGCGCTCTGCACCGCTCCGCTGAACAATATGGCCACAGCTGCCGGAGCAAGAACACGGGGATCAAAATGTATCACTATCCACTCCCTTGGTACTTGGCTGACCGGCAACACTTCCGATTCCTCGCCAGTGCTGATCGCAACCTTTTTCCATGCCACACTTTCATATAGCCGCTCAGCGCCATTTTGCAAGACGGTTATACCTCTTCGGTAGACTTGCAGGTCCCGCCCAGAACCCGCTTCATTTGACTAGTCTATAAGTTGGCAAACGCTAAAAGTTGCGGTCTTCGAGCTATTATCGGGCGGGAACATGACGGCAAAGCATTCCCTCGTGTGGATCATCCTGATCAGTATCCTGGTCGTAGCCGCCGTGTTGGCCCTGCTTTTCTACTTCGACCTGGACGAGCGGATTGTAGCCGTACTACAGTGGCTGGAGAGTCGCGGCTGGCAGGCGAGCCTGCTGTTTATCCTGATCATGGCCGCAGCGATTGTGGTGCTCCTGCCCGGGGTCATTTTCACCATGGGCGCCGGCTTTGTATTCGGCGTCGTGAAGGGTACCCTGCTGGTTGTCGCCGGCACGGCATTGGGGGCGACCCTGGCTTTCCTGATCGCGCGCTACCTGTTCGGCCCGCGGCCGTCGCGCTGGCTGATGTCACATATCAAGCCTCCCGACCTCGGCGAGATAATCAGGGATGAGGGGTGGCGTATGGTGATGCTGACCCGGCTGGTGCCTCTCTTTCCGTTCAAGCTCTCCAATTATTTTTTTGGCCTGACGCCGTTGCGCCTGCGGGATTTCGCACTCGGCAACCTGATCGGCGTCATTCCCTACAGCCTGAACAATGTCTACCTGGGTTCCATCGCCTCGGACCTCGCTACCATAGGGAGCGCACCCACTGAACGCACTCCACTGCAGTGGTTTTTCTACATCATGGGGTTCGTGCTGGCGGTGATCGCGGTGATCGGGTTGACCCGCATGGCCCGCCGTGCGCTGGCGAGGAAAATCGACCGAGAGGATCTCTGATGCCCTGGATGAAATGGCTGCCCTGGCGTTTTTTCGTGCGCAAATTTGCAACGGCCCATGGCTTCCTCGATCCCATGTCAGTGATGGCGAGAATGCAGCGCTTTGCCGAACCCTCGGAGGTGAGCGAGCCCGTCGAACTGTTGCGTGCGGGAATGGTTTTTCACGCCCGCGCACTGATCAACAGCAAGGTGATCCAGCACAATCTGGACTGGGTCTGGCCCTACTGGATCGAACGCCAGTTCAATCCCCGCGACGAGTCCTTTATACCGCGCGCCTTCTCTATCACCCATTGCAACCTGAGCCACCGCAACTGGACTGCGGTGGGAATTCCCGACTGCGAGGAAATACCGATCGTGGATCCTCGCGGCCTGCTCACTCCCCATTACGACGGCTGGTCCATCGACGCCTGGGTGATCGGCGATGAGGGGGAACAATTGATTCCATCGCAACTGAAGAGTTGCGACCAACGCCTGGAAATGGACGAAAATACCTCTGTGGTTACCGAAAGTACCCTCGGTGAACTCTATCTGCACAACCGCGCAAAAGTGGAACTGGACAGCGACGACAGCCATTGCCTGCTGGAACTGCAGGCGCGGAGTGCCGGCGGCGGCTGGCTGGTGGTTACCCTGCGCCCCTGCAACCCGGAGGGAGTGAGTTTCGTGCACAAAGTGCGCCTCGACGACGACCGGCGCCACTGGCTGATCGAGGAAAAAACCGCAGTGGAATTCGACCGCCCGGTGGACCGCCACCTGGCCTCCGATTACCGCCACGGCGATATTTTCCTGCGCCTGGCGGAGCAGGCCGTCCAGGTACACGGCGAATGCGATGTCGGCATGGCCACCGCCGCCGCGCTGTTTCGCATCGAGCCCGGCAAGCCGTTGCACGCCAAGGCAAGGGTCCCTCTGCACAGCGGCCGGCGCAAAAGCAGGTTGCCGGCAAGCTGGCAGGACAACCTGCAAAACCACTGCGCCATGACGGTGCCGGACGAGAAGCTGCAGTTTCTCTACGATGCCGCCATCCGCACCCTGGTGCTGCACTCCCCGAAAGACGTGTACCCGGGGCCCTACACTTACAAGAGATTCTGGTTTCGCGACGCCGCGTTCATGATCCAGTCGCTGCTGCACGCCGGTCTGGTTGAACGGGCCGAGCGGGCACTGGACCAGTTCCCGCACCGGCAGAAACACGACGGATTCTTCCATTCCCAGGATGGCGAATGGGATTCCAACGGCGAGGCACTGTGGATCTTCGACCTCTTCTGCCAGTTCACCAACCGCACCCTGAAGTCCGATTGGCGCGAGGCGGTATTGCGCGGGGCGCGCTGGATAGACGCCAAACGACTGCCCCGCGACGGCAGCCGCTGCGGCGGCCTGCTGCCGGCGGGCTTCAGCGCGGAACACCTAGGCCCCAACGACTGTTACTACTGGGACGACTTCTGGGGAGTCGCCGGCCTGAGCGCCGCCGCGGCGATCTGCCGACGGGAAGGACTGGAGAGTGACGGCAAAACCTTCGTCGCCCAGGCCGAAGATCTCCAGAGAACCATCGACGAAAGTCTCGCCGACGCCGCCGGGCGCCTGGGCAGGCCCGCCATGCCCGCCTCCCCCAACCGGCGCCTGGACGCCGGTGCCATCGGCTCCATCGCCGCCGGCTATCCGCTGCAGCTGTATCCACCGGATGACGCCCGATTGATGGATCTTGCGGAGTTTTTGATGGACAAGTGCTTTGTCAGTGGCGGCTTCTTTCAGGATATGATTCACTCCGGCATCAACGCCTACCTCACCCTGCATATCGCCCAAGTGCTGCTGCGCGCCGGGGACGCCCGCTGTGTAAAATTGATGCGCAATGTGGCCAGGCTGGCGTCCCCCACCGGGCAATGGCCGGAGGCCATCCACCCGCACTCCCTGGGCGGCTGCATGGGCGATGGCCAGCACGCCTGGGCAGCGGCGGAGTGGATAACCATGCAACGCAACTGTTTTGTACGCGAAGAAGGGGAGGCCCTGATCCTCGCCTCCGGCCTGCCCGAAGAGTGGCTGGCGGAGCCGTCTGCCGGCTCCATTCGCTTCGGCCCCGCACCGACCCGCTTCGGCACCCTCTCACTGGAAATAGCTCCCGGCAGCAAACCCAGGGTAACCTGGAGCGCAAAATGGCACCGGGCGACTCCCCCGATTCAAGTGCGCGCCCTCGGTTACGTCCCGGTGACAGCTGCGCCCGGCGCCAGCAGTGTGGAGCTGTCGCGCCAATGAATATCGTGATGCTCACCAATACCTACCTTCCCCATGTAGGCGGCGTGGCCCGATCGGTCGCGGCGTTCAGCGAGGAATATCGCAAACGCGACCACCGGGTCTTGATCGTCGCACCGGAGTTTCCGCATACCGGCGGCGAGACAGACGAAGACGAGGGGGACGTGGTGCGCATTTCCGCGATCCAGAACTTCAATGGCAGCGACTTCTCCGTAGCCCTGCCCTTTTCCGGACACCTGAGCGAAAGGCTCAACGAATTCCGCCCGGATATCGTGCACTCCCACCACCCGTTTCTGTTGGGCATGACCGCACTGCGCATCGCCCGCTCGCGGCAGCTGCCGCTGGTTTTCACCCACCACACGCTCTACGAGCGCTATACCCACTACGTGCCGGCGGACTCCCAGGCACTGAAGCGCTTCGTCATCGAGCTGGCCACCCGCTACGCCAATCTCGCCAGCCTGGTATTCGCACCCAGCCTGAGCATTGCCAAACTGCTCCACGAGCGCGGAGTGAAAACCTCCATCGCGGAAGTGCCCACCGGCGTGCAGCTGGAGAACTTCCGCGGCGGCGATGGGCGCCGGGCGCGGGCCCGGTTCGGCATACCGGAATCGGCCCTGCTGCTCGGACACCTGGGGCGTCTGGCGCCGGAAAAAAACCTGGAATTCCTCGCCGGCGCAGTGGCGGAATTTATGCAGAAAAATACCTGTGCGCACTTTTTAATCGTGGGCTCCGGCCCTGTCACTGAGCAGCTCACCGGGCAGTTTGCCGCCCGCGGACTGGCCGGCCGCCTGCATATGCCGGGAACGCTGCAGGGAGAGGCGCAGCGGGACGCCTACGCGGCCATGGATGCCTTTGTATTCGCCTCCACCAGTGAGACCCAGGGCATGGTGCTCACCGAGGCCATGGCCGCCGGCGTACCGGTGATCGCGCTGGATGCCAACGGTACCCGCGAAGTGGTGCGCGATGGGGAAAACGGCCGCCTGCTGCCGCGGCAGCACGGCGGTGACTTTGTCGACGCCCTGCAGTGGCTGCAGGACCTGCCCCTGCCGGAGCGCCGGAAGCTGCACGAGCGGGCACTGCGCACCGCGGAGGACTTCTCCATGGAAAGCTGCGCCGAGCGCGCCCTGCAGCTGTACCGGCCGCTGCTCGAACATCCCTGGTCGCTGGACGACTCCCTGTACGCCCAGTGGATGCGCCTGCGCAATCTGATCGGCGCCCAATGGGAAATCATCGAAGGCGTTACCGGTGCCGCGGGCGCCGCCTTCACCCACACCCAAACACCATCCGGGCGGCAATGATCGGACGTATAGAGACCACACTGCGCCGCTGGCGCCGCCGTTTCAGCCGCAGCGAATGGATGGCCCGGCTGCTGGGCCTGCCCACCAGCAAATCGCCGTCCAGCGCCCCCGGGCTGATCCTGATCCAGATCGACGGCCTGGCCCATCCGCAACTGGAAAAAGCACTGACCAAAGGCCGAATGCCGTTTCTGAAACGGCTGATGGACAGGGAACACTACCACCTCGAACACCTTTATCCCGGTATACCCACCACCACCCCGGCGGTACAGGCGGAGCTGTTTTACGGCGTGCGGCAGGCAGTTCCCGCCTTCAGTTTCATGGCGCGCGACTCCCAGCAACTGGTGCGCATGTACGACCCGGAAGTGGCCGCGCGGGTAGAGGAGAAAATTACCGCCAGGTACCGCAACCCATTGCTGAGAGGCGGCAGCTGCTACCTCAGCCTGTTTCGCGCAGGCGCCGAACACGGCGAGGCTCACTTCTGCCCGGCGGACCGCGGCTGGGGCCCGGCACTGCGCGAGGCGGGCCCACTGAAAATGCTACTGATGCTGATCACCAACGCCTGGAGCCTGGTGCGCACCGGCGCGCTGGTGGTCGTGGAAGGGGCGCTGGCGCTGGTGGACTGCGTGCGCGGCGTTATCCAGGGCCAGGACCTGATGCGGGAACTGATGTTCGTGCCCACGCGCGTCGCGGTTACCATCCTGATGCGGGAACTATGCACCATCGGGGTCAAGATCGACATCGCCCGCGGCCTGCCGGTGATCTACGTGAATCTGCTGGGATACGACGAGCAGTCCCACCGCCGCGGCCCCAACTCGGGCTTCGCCCACTGGACCCTCAAGGGCATAGACGACGCCATCGCGCGTATCTGGCGCGCCGCACACCGCTCCGACAGGCGCAACTACGACGTGTGGATCTTCTCCGACCACGGCCAGGAACAGGCGCAGCCCTATGAGGAGCGGCACGGGCGCACCCTGGGGGATGCCCTCACCGAAGCGCTGGCGGACCTACCCACAGAGCCCCGCGGCTACCACAGCAACGGCCGGCGCGGCATGCAACTGGAGCGGGCGCGGCTGTTCGGCAGCGAGTGGATACAGAAAATGATCCCGGAGGACAGCCCGCAATATCGGGGCGACGAACCGCGCCTGGCCCTGGCCGCCCTGGGCCCGGTGGCCATGCTCTACAACCTGGAACTCGACAGTACTCCGCGGGAACAGGTGGCGCGGCGGATCGTTGAGAAGGCGGAAGTACCGCTGGTGCTCTACCGCACGGACCCTTCAGACCCCGCCTCACCGGTCCACGGTTGGTGGTATAAGGGGCCGGTGCGCCTGCCGGAGGATGGCCCGCAACTATTGGGCAGCGGCCACCCTTTCCCGATGGAGACCATCGAGGATATGGCCCAGCTCTGCCGCCATACGGACGCCGGGGACTTCATGATGTTCGGCTGGTGTGCGGGTCGCGAACCCATGACCTTCGCCATGGAGAACGGCAGCCACGGCGGCATAGGCCCCAACGAGACCCACGCTTTCGCGCTGATGCCCGCGGATATTCCGTCGCCGGACCCGGAGCGCGGTTACTGGCGTCCGGAGGAACTGCGCTCCGCCGCCAGACTCTTTTTGCGCGGTGCCAGGCCGGCACCGGCGGCACCCCGCACCGCCCCGGTCAAAACCCTGCGGGTAATGACCTACAACGTGCACAGCTGCCGCGGTGTAGACGGCAAGCTGTCCCCCCAACGCATCGCGCGGATCATCGCCCGTTACCACCCGGATGTGGTGGCACTGCAGGAGCTGGACGTAAAGCGGCAGAGGAGCGGCGGCCTGGACCAGGCGGAGCGGATCGCCCGCCTGCTGGCGATGGACTATCACTTCCATCCGGCGCTCCATATGGAGGAGGAGCGCTACGGCGATGCCATTCTCTCCCGTCTGCCGATGCGCCTGGTCAAGAAAGACATACTGCCTGGCCCCCCCGCAGGCGGCACGGTCTCCCGCTTCAACCCCGCCGCGCGGGAGCCGCGGGGCGCAGTGTGGGTGGAAGTGGAATACAACGGCAAGCCGGTGCAGGTGCTCAACACCCACCTGGGCCTGTCCAAGGCCGAGCGGCTGCGCCAGGTGGAGGCCCTGCTCGGCCCCGAATGGCTGGCACACCCGGAGTGCCGGGGGCCCAGGCTGCTGCTCGGGGATTTCAACGCCCTGCCCGGCTCCATCGAGTGCAAGCGCCTGGGAAGCCAGTTGCACGACGCCCAGATCAAGGCGCCCGAACACATCCCCCTGGGTACCTTCTTCAGCCGCATGCCCAAGGTGCGCATCGACCATATCTTTGTGGAGCCCGGCCTTGAGGTGAACCGGATACTGGTGCCGCGGACCGAACTCACCCGGCAGGCCTCCGACCATCTGCCGTTGATTGCGGACCTGGTGGTGGGTGGGGAGGATTGAGTGGTTCGCCCCGGCGGCGCATTGTCGCCGTTCCCGCGCAGGAACCGAACCCGATCCGGTGCCGGAACCCAGGTTGGACTGGATACCGGCGTGCGCCGGTATGACCAGAGCTTGATTTGAAACAGAGTATCTATGGCCCCGCGGTCCCCGATTCGAGAAAACGAACTCCGGTTCCCCTTGAAGGTCCAACTAGCCGCCTATATGATTCCTTCACATCATTGGATTAATAGCAGGAGTTGCTAATGCAGCCGCAAGTTTACACACAATCCCGGGCATTGGACCGCGCGGAAACGTCCAAGGTACTGCGCAATACCTATGCCCTCCTGGCCATGACAGTATTGTTCAGCGCCTTCACCGCCGGCATCGCCATGGCGATCGGTATGGGGCGTGGCATGGGGCTGATCTGTTCCATCGCCGCCATCGTGCTGGTCTGGTTCGTCCTGCCGCGCACCGCCAACTCCGCCGCCGGTGTCGGCGTGGTGTTCGCATTTACCGGCCTGCTGGGCGCCTCTCTGGGGCCAATACTGCAGTATTATCTGGGTCTCGCCGGTGGCGGGCAGATCGTCATGCAGGCCCTGGGCACCACCGCACTGATTTTCTTCGCGCTGTCCGCCTACGTGCTGACTACCCGCAAGGATTTCAGTTTTATGGGCGGTTTCCTGTTCGTGGGCCTCATTGCGGTACTGGTCTGCGCCCTGGGCATGATGATCGCCAGCATGTTCGGCGTATATATGCCGCTGGCCAGCGTGGTGCTGAGCGGTGTGATCGCGCTGCTGTTCTCCGGCTTTATCCTCTACGACACCAGCCGGATCATCAACGGCGGCGAGACCAACTACCTGATGGCCACCACTGCCCTGTACCTGGATATCCTGAACCTGTTCACCGCCCTGCTGCATCTCTTCGGCTTTGCCTCCGACGATTGATGCTGAGGCAATCACTCTGTAGGAGCGGGCCATGCCCGCGATCGATATCTGATCGCG
>NZ_JBOFOC010000004.1:0-8902 GCF_051659245.1 Microbulbifer sp. | reverse complement strand
AAACCACGCTCCTCGCCTGGCCCGTTTTGGGGCGGCAACGCGGCTATCGAATTTAGTGTGGACAGGCCCTAATACCGCTCGTTGCGCAGCATGGCGCCCGGCCAAGGACGGCCGGGCTGGTGGATTCTCCATGGATGGCTGCTTGGCACGGTGCATTTGTGGCAGACTAGCACCTAGTTTCTTGAACAAGATATTGGGGGCAATATAGTGGCGCAGTTTTTCCAGATTCATCCGGACAATCCCCAGGGGCGGCTGATCAGTCAGGCGGCGGATATCGTCGCCGCCGGCGGGGTAATCGTCTTTCCCACAGACTCTGCCTACGCCATCGGCTGCCGGTTGGGGGAAAAGCTGGCTGTAGAGCGCATTCGCGCCATCCGCCAGTTGGACAAGCAGCATAACTTCACCCTGATGTGCCGCGACCTCTCGGAGCTGGCCAGCTACGCCAAGGTGGACAACCAGATGTTCCGCCTGCTCAAGAATCACACTCCCGGTCCCTACACCTTTATCATGCCCGCCACGGCCGAGGTGCCGCGCCGGCTGTTGCACCCCAAGCGCAGGACCATCGGCCTGCGGGTGCCGGAAAACGCCATCGTACAGGCATTGATCGAGGCTCTGGGCGAGCCGCTGATGAGCTGCAGCCTGATCCTGCCCGGCGACAGCCAGCCGCTCACCGACCCCTACGATATCCGCGACACCCTGGAGCACCAGGTGGAGCTGGTGATAGACGGCGGCTTCTGTGGCCTGGAGGCCACCACGGTAGTGGATCTCACCGGCGACGAGCCGGAACTGGTGCGCGAGGGCTGCGGCGCCATCGATGAAATTGTCGGTTGAAGCGGCGCACCTATGTATAATCGCGCGTTTGCATTTTTGAAGGTGGGGCAGCGTGTCCAGTGAAGAGTTACTAGCCGAGGCGGAAGCACAAGTGCTCGCGGAGGTGGCCGCCGCCGGGAACACAGGGCCGGAGACCGCCGAGAAGAGTGCGTCCGCCGAGCCCCCGCGCCAGGGGGAGATGCCCTTCGCAGTGGTGCAGGGCCAGGCGTTTACCGAGCTGCCCTCCGATCTCTACATTCCGCCGGATGCGCTGGAGGTGATCCTGGAGGCCTTCGAGGGCCCGCTGGACCTGCTGCTCTACCTGATCCGCCGACAGAACCTGGACATCCTCGAAATCAACGTGGCCGACATCACCCGCCAGTACATGGCCTACGTGGAGATGATGACCGCCATGCGCTTCGAACTGGCGGCGGAATACCTGGTGATGGCCGCCATGCTCGCCGAGATCAAGTCGCGCATGCTGCTGCCGCGCCCGCCCCGGGAGGAGGAAGAGGAGGGCGAGGACCCGCGCGCCGCATTGATTCGCCGCCTGCAGGAGTACGAGCGTTTCAAGACCGCGGCGGAGGACTTGGACGAGATACCGCGCATGGGCCGGGATATCCACCAAGCCGCTGCCCAGGGCCCGGACCGCAATCTCACCCGCCCGGACCCGGAAGTCGACCTGAAGGAGGTGCTGGTGGCGCTGGCGGATGTGCTCCGCCGCGCAGACATGTTCGAGAGCCACCAGGTGGAGCGGGAAAAGCTCTCCACCCGCGAGCGCATGACCCAGGTGCTGGACAGAATCCGCCACCGCCAGTTTGTGCCCTTCGTCAGCCTGTTTACCGTGCAGGAGGGGCGCCTGGGTGTGGTGGTCACCTTCCTCGCGGTGATGGAGCTGGTGAAGGAATCCCTGGTGGAACTGGTACAGAACGAGGCCTTCGGCCCCATCCACGTGCGCGCCGCGGGCCAGGAGCCCGAAGCTGCCGAAGAAGCAACCGAAGAGACAAATGTCGAAATGGTCCCCTTGTAGGAGCGGCGGGGCGGCCATCCGCCCATGGCCGCGATCAATAGTGGTTTTTGCACAGATCGATCGCGGCCATGGGCCGCTCCTACAGCAGACAATTGAGCCGAAAGAATTCCAAGGTTAGAAGTTAGAAGATGACAATCGCTCCGGAACTACTGCGCCGCATAGTGGAAGGCGCACTGCTGGCCGCAGGGCAACCGCTCTCCGAGGAGAAGCTGCTGTCCCTGATCGACGAGGGCGAGCGCCCGGAAAAGGCGGAGCTCCGCGAGGTGCTGGAGGAAATTGCCGGCAGCTGCGCCGAGCGGGGCTTCGAGCTGCGCCAGGTGGCCAGCGGCTGGCGCTACCAGGTGCCGGAAGACCTGGCCCCCTGGGTCAACCGCCTGTGGGAGGAGAAGCCGCAGAAATATTCCCGCGCGATTCTCGAGACCCTGGCGATCATCGCCTACCGCCAGCCCATTACCCGCGGTGATATCGAGGAGATCCGCGGCGTTGCGGTGAGCTCTCACATCGTCAGAAGCCTGTCCGAACGCGGCTGGATCAAAGTGGTGGGGCAGCGGGATGTGCCCGGCAAGCCGTCGCTCTACGCCACCACCCGGGAGTTTCTCGACTACTTCAACCTGAGCACCCTGAACGACCTGCCCACCCTGGCGGAGATCCGCGATATCGACAGCCTGAACCAGGCACTGGATCTGGACCGGCTGGACGGTGGCGAACCGCAGCAGGGCGCCGACAGTGACGCGGATTCCGAAGAGCCGGCAGCGGAATCGATGGAAGCCGAAGCGGCCGAACCCGCCGGGTCGGGCGAAGATACAGGCGAAGATACAGGCGAAGGTGCTCCCGTCGAAGTGGGTTCTCCGGAAGAAGCCGAAGAAGAGCAGCTCGAGAATGAACTTTTGCAGGACTCGGGTAGCGATTTGGAAACAGCAGCCGAGGCCGGGTTCACCGGCAGCGAAAGCGAGGAGATCGTCGAAGACGAATTCCCCGAAGCCGCCGACAGCAGTGAAGTGAGCGAAGGCTCTCTTACCGCGGAGCTCCCGCCGAGCAGCCTGTTTGGCGAAAGTGCCGAATCTGAAGAGCCCGCCGAAGCCGAAGACGAAACCGGGAAAGAACCGCAATCGGAAAATGCCACCCTATGAGTGATAGCACTTCGCCTGCGGGCGAAAAACTGCAGAAAGTACTGGCCCGCACCGGCCTGGGCTCGCGGCGCGAGATGGAGCGCGCGATTGAGGCGGGCCGGGTGACCGTGAACGGTGTGGTGGCGGAGTTGGGCGAGCGGGTGACCGGTACAGATCATATCGAGCTCGACGGCCGCCGCCTGCCGGTGCAGGAGGAGAACCGCTGTCGGGTGATCCTGTATAACAAGCCGGTGGGGGAGATCTGTTCCCGCCACGATCCGGAGGGGCGGCCCACGGTCTACGACAGCCTGCCGCGCCTGCGCTCCGGGCGGTGGATTTCTGTGGGCCGGTTGGATTTCAACACCAGCGGCTTGCTGCTGTTTACCAACAGTGGCGAGTTGGCCAACAAGCTGATGCATCCCTCGTCGGTGATCGATCGCGAGTACCTGGTGCGCATCCAGGGCCAGGTGGACGATGAAATGAAAAAACGCCTGCTCACCGGTGTGTTGCTGGAAGATGGCGTGGCGCGGTTTACCGATATTGTCCCGAGCGGTGGCGAGGGAAACAACCGCTGGTTCTACTGCGTGGTGATGGAAGGGCGCAATCGCGAAGTCCGGCGCCTGTGGGAATCCCAGGATGTGCGTGTCAGCCGCCTGAAACGGGTGCGCTATGGCAGTGTGTTCATCCCCTCCCATGTGCGTGTGGGCCAGTGGATTGAGATGGAGCCCAAGGAGATCGACGACCTGTGCATCACCGCCGGCCTGCCCAAACTGGGCCAGCGTCCGCTGACCCAGGCGGAACAGCAGAACCTGCAGCGCCAGCGGCGCAAGCTGCGCAAACCGCCGCGCAAAGGCCAAGCCTAACTCCTGTAGGATCGGGCCATGCCCGCGATCGGCGGCTGGATTCGGCGAGCGCTGATCGCGGGCATGGCCCGCTCCTACAAAAGTGGCTAACTCGACTTTGTATTCACCTTAGGGCCTTTCCCGAGTTCCGATCTTCGATCTTAGGGATTTTCCTCGATCGGCTCCTCGCCCTCCTGTTCCAGTATTTCCTCCTGCTCCCCGCCGGGCTGCATGTCGCCTGGTTCCATGCCCCTGACATCATCGTCGTCCGAGGGGAGTTCGGAATCGCTGCCGTTGTCCATCTGCGGTTCTGCCGGCGGCGCTTCGGCGGATTCCACCACCTCTTTCAGTTTGTTCAGTCCCGTCTCGTAGGACTTGCCCACCATCTGTTTCACGGCCAGCCCCATCCAGCGGGCTATGGGGCCCGCGCCCATGTCGGTGTTGAACCACCAGGTGACGTTGGTACCGCTGCCCTGGGGCCGCAGGCGAAATTCGGCGTTGGCTTTGCCCTGCTCGCCGAAATCCAGCTCGGTGTGCACCAGCGAGTAGGGCTGGCTGGAGGTAATGGTCTGGCTGCCGCTGCCTACACTGGGATTGTCACTGCGCCAGGACATCATCGCGCCCACCCCTTCCTCGGGGCCGCTGTAACTGTAGTTGGTGTCCGGGTCCATCTGGTACCAGGGCGACCAGCTGTTGAAGTTGCGGAAGTTGTTGAGGTAGGGAAAGACTGCTTCGGGCGGTTTGGAAATGTACACACTGCGCTCGAGGGTGATTTCTCGGGGAAACAGGAAGCCGGCGAGCACCAGTAGTACCAGGAAAATCAGAATATAGAGTATCCAGCGCATAGCGGGGCCCTTTCAATATCCATTGTGGGCGGCTTAACTGCAGCCGGGGAAGGGTAATAATCAGTTATCAGTGGCAAGTTATCAATGCCTGCCATTCACTGATCGTTGATCACCACCCGTGGCAAATCTATTTCCACACAGAGGCCGGCGCCGGGAACATTGCGGGCGGAGATGGTACCGCCGTGATGCAATACGGTGCGCTGGGCGATGGCCAGACCCAGGCCGAAGCCCCCGCTCTCCCGGGTGCGTGCGGTATCGGTGCGGTAGAAGGGGCGAAAGATGGCTTTGAGTTCGTCTTCGGAGACACCGTTGCCGGAGTCGATCACGCGGATACGGCATCGCTCGTCGCGGCTCTCTATTTCGACCGTTACCGCGCCGCCGCTGGGGCTGTAGTTGATGGCGTTGCGCAGGATATTTTCCAGGGCGGCGGTCAGCGAACTGCCGCGGGTGGCCACCAGGGCTTCCTCGCAGTTGCTTTGGAGAATGAATTTCAGCTGCTTTTCTTCCGCCTCGGCTTTCAGGTCCTCGATCAGGGCATTGACCAGGCTGTTGATTTCCACCACGTCGTCCAGCGGTCGCTGGTCGGTACTGGCCACCGGCAGGGAGAGCACGTCGGCGATAATATCCTCCAGGTAGTCCGCGGCCTTGCCGATCTTGTCCAGTTCCGCGTCCAGACCGGTGGTATCCTTTTGTCGCGCTATGCCGAGGGCCACCTGCAGGCGCGCGAGAGGCGAGCGCAGTTCGTGGGAGACATCCTTGATTAGCCGTCGCTGTTCGGCCACGGATTCCTGCAACTGGGCGGTCATTGAGTCGAAATCCCTCGCCAGGTCGGCCAGTTCGTCATTGCGGCTGGGCATCCCGGGGGAAACCCGATAGTCCAGTTCGCCCGCAGCCACACGCCGGGTGGCGGTGCGCAGTTGGTCCAGAGGGCGGCTGAGATATCGGGCCAGCCAGTAGCAGGCAGCGCCGGAGGCGAGCATGGACAGCAGCAATATCGGCCAGAAATTGTGCCACAGGAAGCGCAGCAGCAGCGTTTCCTTGCTCTGCCCGGCGATCAGTACCACGCGCAGGCTGTCCGGGCCGCGCAGGGCTACAAAAAAACCCACTGCGGGTTTTTTTTGTACCAGCATACGGGTTTCGCGGTTGCGGAAATTGAGGCGTTCGAACATGGGGGCCATGTCTTCGGGCAGCGGGCGGCCCAGCAGTTCGCGGCCATGCTGGTCAACTGCGAACACCTGGCGCTGCACTTTGGGCGGCTGGCGTTGCAGCCAATGGCGAAAACTTTCCGGGCCGTGGCGTCGCGCCATGCGCATATTGCGCACCGTCTCGTGAAACAACGCCGGCCCTTCCCAGCGTTCTTCCTGCCTGGGATCGCCGAATTCGCGGAAATGGGTGATGTAAACGGTCGCCACCACCATCCCCACCGCGGTGATCCAGGCGCCGAAAAACATCTTCCAGAAAAGGCTATGCATAGGGTCTGGTCAGCATATAGCCGGCGCCGCGAATATTGATGATCAGCTCGCGGCTGGCGCCATGCTCGGCGAGTTTCTTGCGGATATTGCTCACGTGCACGTCGATGGAGCGGTCGTAGGGCATCAGTTTTCGGCCCAGCGCGGTCTCCGTCAGCATCTCCTTGCTCACCACGTCGCCCGCATGCTGTACCAGTACCCTGAGCACGGCGAACTCCGCACCGGTGAGGGAGAGCAGCCGGTCGTTCCAGTAACCCTGGTGCTCCGCCGGCAGCAGGCGCAGCGGTCCGCTCGCCAGGGTACCGGGCTCAGCGGATTCGATGCGGCCGCGGCGCAGCACGGCGCGCAGGCGTGCGGCCAGTTCACGGGGGTTACAGGGTTTGGGCAGGTAGTCGTCCGCACCCATCTCCAGGCCGACGATACGGTCGACGGTATCCCCCTTGGCGGTCAGCATCAGTACCGGCAGCGAGCGGCTCGCCGGAGAAGCCTCTTCCCGCAGCTTGCGCAGCAGGTCGAAGCCATTGTGCACCGGCAGCATCACATCCAGTACCAGGGCGTCGAAGGTGTGGCTTTTGGCCAGCTCCAGGCCGCGGCCGCCGTCGTTGGCCACGGTGACCTCGAAGCCCTCGCCGATAAGGAATTCCTGTAGCAGATCGGTCAGTTCGCTGTCGTCGTCGACCAACAGGATACGGCTCATGGTGTTATCTCCGTGTGTTCAGGCTCCATTATATGCAAAGCTCCGGCGCCGGATACGACACCGTGCGAGGCCTTTTACCGTTCTTAACAAATGTTTACCGGCGTTTGCCCCTGTTTACATAGCGCTCTTCTAGTATGCGTATACACCTACTGAGACCAAACTAGAGGATGAGTCGATGAACAGATGGAAAGCGACGTTGGGCAGCCTGGCGCTTGCGAGTGTCCTGGCGGTACCGGCAGTTACTCTGGCCCAGGACGATTTCGTCCACCCCTCCATGTCCCGTCACCACGGTTCCCGTTTCCTTGAACACATGGAGGAAGAGCTGGGTCTGACCGAGGGCCAGGTGGCGCAACTGAAGGCCAACCGCGAAGTCAATCGCGACGCCCGCAAGGCGCAGCGCAAGCAGGTGCGCGAGTTGCGCAAGCAGCTGCGCGAGGCCATCGATTCCGGCGCGGACCAGGGCACTCTGGACGAGCTGGGCGCGCAGTTGGGCAAGCTGCATGTGGCCAAGATGCAGGAAATGCGGCAGGTGCGCCAACAGTTTGAAGCGATTCTGACTGAAGAACAGAAGGCCAGGCTCAAGCAGCTGAAAGAGGAGCGGGGAGGACGTCGTCATTTCCGGCGCTGGAAGGAGCGCGACGAAGAATAGTCTGAACATCTCTTGTGCGATCGATCGGGCAGTTCTACCCCGGCCCGGTAAGAGTCGTCCCCCTTGCCCCCAATGCGGGGGCTTTTTTTTGCGCGGAAGCTGAGGTGCGTGTTTTTATTTTCAGAACTCAAGTTTCGGGGTTCAGTTCGGGGAGCTGGAGCGGGGTGGGCCTTTCTGGGACACGGGCTAGGCGCCCCCCCTAAATACGTCCCTGTAGGCTTGTCCGCGAGGTCCCTCTCGCAGACAGTCCCAGAAAGGCCCACCCCGCTCCAGCTTGTGCCACTGGCAGGCATCTCGAACTCCGAAACTTGAGTTCAGAATTTCTGCTTTCATCTTTGTCGAGACGGTCCGCAAGTAGGATCGACATCGGCTTGCGATGGGCCGGATGTCCGCGCTTGCTGTTGCCTACCATAGCTGGGAAAATAGCGCGCCGCCGGGCAGGTGGCGGTAGAGAATGGGAGTGAATGTGAGCAGAATTGGCTTGTTTTACGGCAGCGACGAGGGCAACACCGAGGCGGTTGCCTTGCGGATCCGCGCCCGCCTGGGTGAGGAGCGGGTGGATATCCACGATGTCGCCGACGTTACCCAGTTGGAAATCGCCGATTACGACCAGTTGATCTTCGGTATCCCCACCTGGGACTTCGGCCAGATCCAGTCGGACTGGGAGGATTTCTGGGAGGATGTGGAGCAGATTGACTTCATCGGCAAGACCGTGGCCCTGTTCGGCCTCGGCGACCAGTTCGGCTATGGCGACTACTTCCTGGATGCGATGGGTATGCTGCACGACGTGATTGTCGCCGGCGGCGCTTCCATTGTCGGTCACTGGCCCACCGAGGGCTACGAGTTCGAGGCCTCCAAGGCGGAGATCGAGGGGGAGGGCATGTTCGTCGGTCTCGCCATCGACGAGGACCAGCAGGAGGAGCTGACCGCTGGGCGACTCAATCGCTGGTGCCGCCAGATCGCCGGGGAGTTCGGCCTCGAGGGCGGCGCCGACAGCGTCGCGCAACTGGATGACTGATCGGCCTATGAAAAACTCCCTCTCCTTCAAGGAATTCTGGCCTTGGCTGACAGAGCACCCCAACTGCATACTGCGCGCCGGCACCGCCGACTCCGTCGTCTACGATGACGACGACTACTACTGGTGCTTCAGTGAAGAGGACGCGCGCACACTGCTGGTGCAGGTGATGCGCGGCAAGCGCCCGGTAGCGGAGCTGTTTATCGAGCCGGAACACATCACCTTTGTGCAGATCACCCCCGGCGAAAAGGGCGAGTATAACTTCGACCTGGTCACCGAGATGCAGGGCCAGCCGCAGGTGATCTACTACTTTGTCCTGACCCACGCCTTCGAGGAGTCGGAGCGCAACGGGCAGGGCAGCCACGGGCGGCTGCACTAGCCCCTTGTAGGAGCGGGCCATGCCCGCGAACAGAGCCCGATCGCGGGCATGGCCCGC
>NZ_JBOFOC010000003.1:0-1278 GCF_051659245.1 Microbulbifer sp. | reverse complement strand
GGGCCATGCCCGCGATCGCGGGCATGGCCCGCTCCTACAGGGCTCCGCGGTGAAACCGAATTTTTGAAGACTTCAAGCAGGCTCTGGCAGAGCGCTTCCCCTGAAAAACCTGAGGAGAAATACAATGGCGCTCGATCTGAAAGACAAGTGGATCTGGGATTTCTGGTTCGCAAAAGATGGGGAGGACTATCACCTGTTTTACCTTCAGGCGGACCGCGCTCTTGGCGATCCTGAATTGCGGCACTGGAACGTCAATGTCGGTCATGCGGTATCACAGGACCTGCGCCACTGGACACCCCTGCCCGATGCCCTCGCCCCCTCCTCCCCCGAGTCCCAGACGGAAGAGCCCGCCGACTCCCTGACCACCTGGACCGGCAGTGTTATCCGCGACGGCGACCGCTGGCTTATGTTTTACACCGGCACCCGCCGATCGGAAAAAGGGTTGATCCAGCGGGTCTGCCTCGCCACCTCGGACGATCTGGTGCACTGGCACAAGCACCCGGCCAGCCCGGTGCTGGAAACCGACCCGCGCTGGTACGACACCCTCAACCTGGATCACTGGCACGACCAGTCCTGGCGCGATCCCTGGGTATTCAAGGACGCCGATCGCGAGCTCTACCACATGCTGCTTACATGCCGCGCCAACACCGGCGCGCCGGACGGGCGCGGCGCCGTGGGCTACGCCAGTTCCACCGACCTGATCCACTGGCAGGCGGGGCCGCCGCTGTTCGCTCCCGGCTGGTACGGCGAGATGGAAGTGCCGCAAGTGACCTGTATCGGCGGCCGTCACTATCTGTTCTGCTCGGTCTCGGTGAAATACCACAGCCGGGCGCACCTGGCCGAGGGCGTCACCCCGCTGACCGGACTGAAGTACTTCCCCGGCGACGGCCCCTTGGGGCCCTTTCACACTGAGGGCTCGGGATTCCTCGGCGCGGACGCCCGGGGCAGCCTCTACGCCGGCCGGGTGGTCGAGGGGCCGGACGGGGGCTGGTACTTGATGGCGTTTCGGAACCTCGACAGCGAAGGGCAGTTCGTGGGCGGGGTCAGCGACCCGCTGCCCATAGTCCAAGAGGAAGATGGGCAGCTGTCGCTGGCCCCTGAATATTTAACCCTGCTTTAGCTCAACTAGCTCCAGTGCCGTAGGGTGCGCCGTGCGCACCGGCCGGGGCCGGTGCGGGTTTCAGGCTTTTTGGTGCGCACGGCGCACCCTACGACTGCTCGTGTAGCGGCCCATGGCCGCGATCAGACTTAGAGCGAACCTGATACAGCAATCGCGGC
>NZ_JBOFOC010000002.1:0-25469 GCF_051659245.1 Microbulbifer sp. | reverse complement strand
AGAGTCCTCCCTGTAGGAGCGCGCCATGCCCGCTATTAATCCAGCTTCATCGCACACATCGATCGCGGGCATGGCCCGCTCCTACAGGGGCATTCTCTCAAGCAGGGAATCATTACTTCGAGTTGGCGATGTACGGAATCACTGCGCCGGTAACTGTTTTGAATCCCGCCTGCGCAATGTGGGCGAGAGGCGCACCATATCGATCAGCGCATCCATATAGCGCTCCCCCAGTTCCCCCAGATCGCCGATCTGCGGCTGCAGCAGCCAGTCCTCGAGTACTCCCACCAACGCGCCGTGCAGCATGGGCACAACCACTTCGATATCCAGGTCGGCGGGAAGCTGGCCCCTGGTTACCGCCGCGGTAATCAGTTCGCGCACGCGTTCGACTCCCTCGGCGTGACCCTTGATCAGGCGTTGGTGGATCTCGCCACTCTCGGTCACCAGTTCGCAGCGGTGGAAGACAATTTCCAGGATCAGTTGCCACTGGCGGTTGCGGGCCACCTCCCGGAACAGCCACAGCCAGAGGCTGCGCAGCACACCCAACGGGTCCCGCTTCACGTCTTCGGCGGTGCATTCACAGAGTTTCTCGCCGGGGAATTGCACCCGCTCGGTGAGCGCCGAGAAGAGGTCCGCCTTGTTGCGGAAATGGCCGTAGACGGCACCGCGGGTGACCCCCGCCAGTTCGGCGATCTCGGTCAGGGAAGGGCGGGCGACTCCGTGCTCGTGAAACACGGTGATGGCGGCGTCCAGGATGCGCTCGCGGGTCTCTCTGGCTTCCTCTTTTCTGCGTTTGGCCATTGCTTGGAACTCTGTGTTCTGGGTGCTTTTCGATTGCTCCGTTGGCCTCGGATACCCGGCTACTGGCCGACTTTCAATTGAAGTCGGTAGATTTGGCGCCGTTAATAGCGACTAATACAGGATTTGGGCGCTGGGAGCGTCCTCCTGCATTGGAACAGGTGCATCCTAATCCATATTCACCTGTGAACAAATACTTGATATTCATTCATGCATGAATATAGTGTCTGCAGTCCATCAAAACAGGACAGAACTGTCTGTCCTGTACAACCCTTTGCTTAAGCGCGGTCCGCCCGGAAGGCGGGCTTTCACCGAGGTAGTCATGCTCAAGAAGAAAGTCGTCAGTGTGCTATTGGCATCTGTAGTACTGCTTACAGCCTGTGGAGAGGAATCCGCTGCTCCGCCGTCGATGGCACCACAGGTAACTGTTGTGACCCTCAAGTCGGAGCCGGTGACCCTGACCCGGGAACTGCCCGGCCGAACCAACCCCTACAAGGTGGCCGAGGTGCGTCCCCAGGTGAACGGCATCGTCGGACAGCAGTTGTTCCGCGAGGGTGGCCTGGTGGAGGCGGGACAGCCCCTTTATCAACTGGACGACGCCATCTATCGCGCCGATGTCGACAGCGCCAAAGCCAGTCTGCAGAGCGCCCGCGCGACATTGAACGAGGCTCGCCTGAATGCCGAGCGCATCGCGAAACTGGTGAAGACCGGCGCAGTGAGCAAACAGGAGAACGATAGCGCCCAGGCGACCCTGCAGAAGGCGGAAGCCGAAGTGGCCAGGGCCAAGGCGGCGGTGCAACAGGCCCGTATTCAACTGGACTACGCCCGTATCAGCGCGCCCATCGGCGGGCGCATCGGCAAGTCCGCGGTGACCCAGGGCGCCCTGGTCACCGCCAACCAGTCCGCCGCACTGGCCAGGGTGCAGCAACTGGACCCCATTTATGTGGACCTGACCCAGTCCGCCAGTGAACTGCTGAGCCTGCGCAAGGCCCTGGATGCCGGCACCCTGGAAAACTCCGGCAACTTGCCGGTGAGCATCCTGCTGGAGGACGGCAGCACCTACGAACACAAGGGCAAACTGGAATTTGCCGAGGCCAGCGTGGATCCCTCCACCGGCAGCGTGCTGCTGCGGGTAGTGGTGCCCAACCCGGAGCACCTGCTGCTGCCGGGCATGTACGTGCGCGCGGTGGTGGGCCGCGGCGTGCGCGAAAATGCGATCCTGGTACCCCAGCAGGGCATCGCCCGGGATCCCAAGGGCAGCACCTCGGCCATGGTCGTGACCAGCGAGGGCACAGTGGCCCAGCGCTCGGTGCAGGTAAGCCGCACCATCGGCGACAAATGGCTGGTGGAGGCTGGCCTCGAGGCTGGTGACAGGGTCATCGTCGAGGGTCTGCAGAAGGTACGCCCCGGCGTGCCGGTACAGGCCACCGAGGCACAGCCGGCCGCGACGCCGGCGGGTGTCGAGGCCACCGCCGGCGAGGACCAGCCCGAAGAAGTCCAGGCGCCGACCGCGCAAGAGTCGTAAGGAGGTCCGGCAGTGGCAAGTTTCTTTATCAACCGCCCAATCTTTGCCTGGGTGATCGCGATCATGGTCATGGTCGGCGGCGGCCTGGCGATCACCCAGTTGGCGATCGAGCAATATCCGAATATCGCGCCGCCCGCAGTGACCGTCAACGCCCAATATCCCGGGGCCTCGGCGCAAGTGGTGGAGGGCTCGGTTACCCAGATAATCGAGGAAAACATGAAGGGGCTCGACGGCCTCCTGTACATGTCCGCGACCAGCCAGGCCAATGGCTCCGCCTCGATCACTCTCAACTTCTCCAGCGACACCGACGCGGACACCGCCCAGGTGCAAGTGCAGAACAAGCTGCAACTGGCCATGCCGCTGCTGCCGCAGGAGGTGCAGCGCCAGGGGGTCAATGTCAGCAAGTCGCGCAGCGGTTTCCTGATGGTGGCCGGCTTTGTATCCTCGGACGGCAGCATGTCCAAGACGGATATCTCCGACTATGTCACCTCCAGCTTGGTGGACCAGATCAGCCGGGTACAGGGAGTGGGCAATGTGCAGGTGTTCGGCTCCAAGTACGCCATGCGCATCTGGCTGGACCCCAACAAGCTGAAGACCTACAACCTCACGCCGGCGGATATCTCCGCGGCAGTGCGGGCGCAGAATGCTCAGGTGGCCGTGGGCAGCCTCGGCGGTACGCCGGCAGTGCCGGGGCAGCAGCTCAACGCGTCGGTCAACTCCCAGGGGCGGCTGCAGACGCCGGAGGAGTTCCGCAATATAGTGGTGCGGGCCAATCCGGACGGCTCGGTGCTGCGCCTGGGGGCGGTGGCCCGGGTGGAGCTGGGCGCCGAGGATTATTCGACCCTGACCCGCTACAACCGCCAGCCGGCCACCGGTGTGGCCATTTCCCTGGCCAGCGGCGCCAACGCCCTGGAGACGGCGGAGGCGGTGAAGGCGAAGTTGAACGAACTGGAGGCGAGCTTTCCTCCGGGGCTCAAATATGTGGTGCCCTTCGACACCACGCCTTTCGTCAAGATCTCCATCGAGGGCGTGATTCACACCCTGATGGAGGCGGTGGTACTGGTGTTTCTGGTGATGTTCCTGTTCCTGCAGAACCTCCGTGCCACCCTGATCCCCACCATCGCCGTACCGGTGGTGCTGCTCGGCACCTTTGGCGTGCTGGCGGCGCTGGGTTACTCCGTGAATATGCTGACCATGTTCGCCATGGTACTGGCCATCGGCCTGCTGGTGGACGACGCCATCGTGGTGGTGGAAAACGTCGAGCGGGTGATGGTGGAAGAGGGGTTGTCGCCGAAGGAGGCCACGAAAAAGTCGATGCGGCAGATCACCGGCGCCCTGGTGGGTATCGGCGTGGTGTTGTCGGCAGTGTTCGTGCCCATGGCGTTCATGAGCGGTTCCACCGGTGTCATCTACCGGCAGTTTTCCGTCACCATCGTATCGGCCATGGCGCTGTCGGTGCTGGCCGCCATTGTGTTGACGCCGGCACTCTGCGCGACCCTGCTCAAGCCCTTGAAAAAGGGCGGGGAGCACGGCACTTCCGGTTTCCTGGGGGGCTTTTTCGGCTGGTTCAACCGCAATTTCGAGCGGGGCAGTGAGAAATACCGGCGCGGCGTGCGCGGCATTCTGGCGCGCAGCGGCCGCTTCGTGGCAATTTATGCCGCCCTGTTCGCAGCCGTGGGCCTGCTGTTCCTGCACACCCCCAGTTCCTTCCTGCCGGAAGAGGACCAGGGCGTCCTCTTTTCCATGGTGCAGGCGCCGGTGGGCGCCACCCAGGAGCGCACCATGGAGTCCATCCACAAGGTGGAGGACCACTTCCTGAACAACGAACAGGATACGGTGGCATCCGTCTTCTCCGTGCAGGGCTTCAGTTTCGCCGGCAGCGGCCAGAACGCCGGTATTGCCTTCGTCAAACTGAAGGACTGGAGTGAGCGTGAGGAGGAATCGCAAGGCGCCGGCGCCGTCGCCATGCGCGGCATGGGCGCGCTGATGCAGATCAAGGACGCCATTGCCTATGCTTTCGCGCCGCCGGCGGTGATGGAACTGGGCACCTCCAACGGCTTCAACTTTTACCTGAAGGACAACGGCGCCCTGGGGCACGAGGCGCTGCTGGCGGCCCGCAACCAGTTTCTCGGCGCCGCGGCACAGAGCGAGCTGCTGGCCAATGTGCGCCCCAACGGGCAGGAGGACACGCCCCAGTTCCAGGTGGATATCGACACCGCCAAGGCGGCTTCGCTGGGCGTGTCCCTGAGCGCCATCAACAATACCCTCAGCGCCGCCTGGGGCAGCCAGTATGTGGACGACTTTATCGATCGCGGCCGCGTGAAGCGTGTCTATATGCAGGCGGACGCCGAGTACCGCATGGACCCGGAGGACTTCAATCTCTGGTATGTGCGCAACGATCGGGGCGAGATGGTGCCCCTGTCCAGCTTTGCCAGCTACCGCTGGGAGTACGGCTCGCCGCGCCTGGAGCGCTACAACGGCGTGCCGGCCATGCAGATCAACGGCCAGGCCGCGCCCGGCGTCAGCTCCGGCGAGGCCATGGCAGAAGTCACGCGGCTGGTGGCTGCCCTGCCGCAGGGAATCGGCATGGAGTGGACCGGTCTGTCCTACGAGGAGCGCGCCGCCGGCGCGCAGACGCCGCTGCTGTATGCGCTGTCGCTGCTGGTCGTCTTCCTGTGCCTGGCGGCGCTGTACGAGAGCTGGACGGTGCCCACCTCGGTACTGCTGATGGCCCCGCTGGGGATTCTCGGAGCGGTGCTGGCGAGCAACCTGCGCGGTATGGAGCGTGACATTTACTTCCAGGTGGCCATGCTCACCACCGTGGGCCTGACCAGCAAGAACGCCATCCTGATCGTGGAGTTCGCCAAGCAGAACCTGGAGAGTGGTATGGAACTGGTGCAGGCCACCATGCAGGCGGTGCGCGACCGCTTGCGGCCGATCATCATGACGTCGCTGGCGTTTGGCCTCGGCGTACTGCCCCTGGCCATCGCCACCGGCGCTGGTTCCGGCGCCCAGCGCGCCATCGGTACCGGTGTGCTGGGCGGCATGATTGTGGGCACAATACTGGGGATCTTCTTTATTCCGCTGTTTTTCGTGGTGGTGCAGCGGCTTTTTGGCCGCCGGTCGACTGAAGCGGATTCCGGTGGCGCGCTGGAGGCGCGCGGGAAACACCTCGACGAGGAAGAGGTGGAAATCGTCTGATCGCAAAATGGCCATGGGTGATACCGCGGTGGGGCGCATGGTTATTTCACCTCGACCACTGGGCTTTCGGCATAGCCGTAGCGGACCGCCTTGAGCTCCACCGTCTGCCCGGGGGGCAGGGGGAAGGGCGCCACATAGAGACGCCAGTGACCTTCGGGGTCAGCTGCGAAGCGGTAGCCTATGGACGCGTTATCAACGGCGCTGGCGTCCACCAGCTGCCCCTTGCCGGTATCGAGGACGCGCACCTTGGGCCTCGGGGTTTGCGGTTGTATACCATCCGGCCACATTGCCTGGATCATTTCCTCCTCACTCATAGAGGGCAGGTCGCCGACCCTCGCCAGCCATTCGTCCAGTGCCCGGCGCAACCTCTCCCGTGTTTGCCGGTGCTCGGCGCTTGCCGCCAGGTTGTGAACCTCGTCCGGATCGGTGAGGGTATCGTACAGCTGCTCCGCGGGAAGCGGCTCGAACAGGGCTTCGGCAGCGGGCGGCAAAGTTCCGGCCCGGTGTCCAAGCCACAAGGCCTGCATGCTCGCGAGTCTGTCGCGGAAAGCGATGTGACCCGTGAACGGCTGTCCCGGATCCAGATTGCGGATGTACTTATAGCGCCGGTCGCGCACGGCGCGCCGGCGCGCCGGCAATTCATCGGTGCGATCGCGGGCCGCAAAAACATAGTCGCGACGGCCCTCCCGATCGGCGGTGGAGGAAAGGTCGTGCCCCTGCATCCACACCGGTTTGTCAATACCCGCCCAGGAAAGGATGGTTGGTCCCAGGTCCACAAAACTGACCAGTTCCTCATTGACGCCTCCGCCTCCCCAGCCGTCGGGGTAGCGCACCACCAGCGGCACCCGCAGGCCGCTGTCGTAGAGTGAGCGCTTGGCGCGCGGCAGGCCATCGCCGTGATCGGTGGTGACGATCAAAATGGTGTTTTGCAGCAGTCCCTCACGCTGCAATCGTTGATAGATCTCGCCCAACCTGGCGTCGGTGTAGTGAGTATTGTCGTAGAGTCGCGCCAGCTCACCGCGGACTTGTGGCGTGTCCGGAAGGTAGGGGGGGACAGTCACTGCGGCCGGGTCGGTAACGGCCTTGCGCGCTGCGGCCTGCCGCCTGACATGACCAGCCACAGCGTTATCGGTGGCCGAGCTGGGCGTGAAGTCCGGCGGATACAGAAACACTTCGTGGGTGGTCAACAGATTGATCATGGAGAAAAACGGCGAACCGGCCGGGCGCTCGCTCCAGTCGGCCTTTGGACCTGACTGGTCCCAGACAGTGAAAGGCTCGCCGAACTGATAATCTGTCTTGCCATTATTGATGGCGTAATAGCCGGCCCGGCGCAGCACTTCGGGAAAGGCCTTGACCTCTGGCGGCGGAACCGCCATGTATTCGGCGGGACCGCCGCCCGTGAATCCCGGTTTGCTATTGTGCGTGCGCATGTGTTGGGCGCCGATGGTCTGTTGGTAGCGCCCGGTGATGAGTGCTGCGCGGCTGGGCGCGCAAACGCCGGCGGTGGTAAAGGCGTTGGTATAGCGCACGCCTTCGGCGGCGATGCGGTCGAAGCTGGGTGTCTTGGCCAGGGCATCGCCGTAGGCGCCCACCCGCGGACTCATGTCCTCGAACACCACCAGCACGATGTTTGGCCGTTGGTAAACGGGCGCAGTCCTGCGCTCCGGCGGTGCCTGCGCCTGCTGCGCGGACACCGCCTGTGGCCCCGCGGCTTGCATCAACCAGAAGGCCAGAAACAGGGCGGCTATCGCGGCGAGGAACAACAATAGCCGGCGTTTTACCATCGAGTTTAGCTGCATAAAAGTATCGCTCCTGGTCTCAAGTAATAACTCAAGTTTCGGGGTTCAACCGTAGGGTGCGCCGTGCGCACCAAAAGCCTGGGGCTCCCACCAGCCCTAGAGCGGTGCGCACGGCGCACCCTACGGCTGTCCCGGAAACCTTCCCTCGGTTTTCGCCTTTGACAGGTCCTCGAACCCCGAAACTTGAGTAATAGCGTAACTGCTCAACCCAGTAGGAGCGGCGGGGTGGCTCGCTTTAGCGGACCAGTGTTAGATCTCCGTCCTGGTTCCAGCGCGGCCAGTGGAGATCCCCGGAATAGCGGTTGGGGTCGCCGGTTTCGATAAACCCTTTCAGAGCGGTGACAAGCTGATAGTGAATGGCCTCGCGCTCCTCGGCATTTTGCCGCGTCCAGGCAAATTTCAGGTAGTTGGGGGAATCCCCGTCAAAGTTGCCAAAAATAAAAGGAACATCCAGGCCGTGGAAGGCGCCAAACAGTTTTCTCCAAGGCTCGGGTATGTCCTTCCATGCGAACACATAGCGGTAAACGGGCACCCCGGTCTGCGACAGCCTGTTCGCGCTGTCCGCGACTTTCTTGCGCAGATAAAAATTGGTCAACAGTGTTTTTCCGCGGTAGATGGCGTAGGGCCAGGTATCGAATAAATCGGCGGTTTGCAGTGGGGCCCCGCCACTGAGGTAGCGCCAGAACACCCGGGTGTTCGGTTTCAGGTATTTTTTCGCCACCCGCATGCTGGCTTCATCTGCGACGTTGCTCATCAATAGGGGGACGGCATTGACAAATTCCCGGCGCGGATCCTCATTCTCAGCCAGTACCACACCGTGGCCGGCCCCGGATTTTGCCGGCAGGCCCCGGGCGGCTGCGAGCAGCTCCGCGGTGGATTTGGCGTAGAGGTAATCGCGTATGCTCGCCGGCCCCTTGTCAGCCACCAGCTGTGCAAACTGTTCTTCATTTTTCAGCGGGCTGTCGGCGCGCAGTAGATTGCGCAGGAAAGTCTCGCTGCGCTCGGCGAGGGCGGAATCAGGCGCGCTCATGGGAATCCCGGATAGCACCACTGCCCGCCGAAATTTTCCTTTCGCCAGGGGAGAGCGCAGCATCGACCAGGTGCTGACGCCACCGGCGGAATGGCCCATTGCGGTGACATTGCGCGGATCGCCGCCAAAGACCTCGATGTTTCGCTGCACCCACTCCAGCGCCTTGATCTGATCCAGCAGGAAAAAGCTGCCGGAATCCTCCCGCGGATCCCCGGTGTGCAGCGCCGGCAAATGAATGACGCCGAAGATGCCCAAGCGGTAATTGACGCTGACCACTACCGAGTTCAGTTCGCGGGACAGGCGGCTGGCCTCGTAGACCGGTAGAGAGGCGGCCCCGGCAGTACCCGAGCCGCCGTGGATAAACACCAGCACCGGGCGCTTTTCCCCCGGGGTGCCGCTGTGGGAAGGGGTCCAGACGTTGAGATAGAGGCAGTCCTCGGAACCGTAGATTTTGCCGAAGCTGCCGCTATCGTTGCTGGTGAAATAATTGCCGTACTGGGCGCAGGCGCTGCCGAAGGCCCGCGCCTGTAGTACGCCGCGCCAGGGCTGTGGATCCCGCGGTGCCCGCCAGCGCAGATCGCCAACCGGTGGCGCGGCGTAGGGAATGCCGAGGAAGCGCTCCACGCCGTTTACCGCCTCCCCGCGCAGGTCGCCAAACCGTGTGTGGACCAGGGAGTCCGGAAGCGCGAGCGGTATTGTCAGCCAGCAGGTCGCCAGCAGGGCCAGTTGGTGGAGGAGTTTCGTCCGTTGTGGATGCTGCATGATATGGCTCGTTATTTTTTTCAGGAGAAGTGCCGGATCACGCCCGATCGATTGCGTGGCAATCATCGAAAAACTATCCAATTGGATAATATGTATAGAACAACCGGAGCAATCCGTAAACCCCTCCGGGAGCGGGCGGAGGCGACTCGGGAGAAAATTCTCGATGTCGCCCGCCAGCATTTCGCTGAGAACCGCTTTTCCGGCGCAAGCCTGCGCGATATCGCCCGGGATTACGCCGTTTTCATGCAATGATTCGCTACCATTTCGCCACCAAGCACAATTCGTGGCGGGAAGCGGTGCGCGACATGTTTGCCCGCCTGCTTGCCCGAGTCGGCGTTGCCGAAGGCGCGCTGGTCGGCCTCGATACCGGAGGGACTGCGGGAATTCCTGCGACTGGAACCCGCCGGGGTAGAAGCAGTGGCCAGGGCTTCCCGACTGACTGAAATTGACCCGCTGACCGCTCCTTCCCGCCTCCTTCTCTCTGTCGCCCGGCACTGCCGGGCTGTCTCTGTGGCCCCCGTTGCCTGAACGATTGCGTCTGGCAGGGCCGGCGGCCCTGAACCCATCCGCTTGACAAGCTGCCTGGGAAGGTAAACCATCCATATGGATGGTTTTGTGTGTACGCCGAGATCATGAATCAAACAATAAGCGATAAGAGAGGAAGGTGTTGAGCGGTCGATGCCGCAGCGAAATCCCAAAAAAATAAGAGGAGAGAGGAAAATGAGAGAACACAAGAAAATAACGACAACAGCCATCGCGAAAGTCATGCCGAACAGGTGTCGCCTGTGTCCCCTGGCGGCCGCGCTGGCGGCCGTTGTGTCCACCAATGTCGACGCACAACGGGACGGCCCGGGGCAGGAACTGGCGTTGGAGGAGGTGGTGGTCACTGCGACGCGAAGGGAGGCGACGGCCCAGGAAACCGGTATTTCGATCAATGTCCTCAGCGGAGACGCGCTGGAAAAAAACAACTACACCAGTATCGGCCAAGTGCTCGATGGCGTTCCCGGGGTTACTGGTATCTCTTCAGGTCCGAACAACAACCGCATCATCATTCGCAACGTCGCCACCTCCACCCAGGAAGCCGGCAGCGCGACCACTGCCACCTACTTCGATGATTTTGCCATATCCGCCGCCCGCGCCAGCGCGCCGGAAATACGCCTGGTGGATATGAGCCGTGTGGAAGTGTTGAAGGGTCCCCAGGGTACCCTGTTCGGGCGCAGTGCCATGGGTGGCATAGTGCGCTACATATCCAACAAACCCACCGCGGATAAAGTATCGGCAGGGGTCAAGGTCTATTTCTCCAACACCGAGGATGGCGGCAGCAATGCGGGCGGCCATGGCTTTGCCAATCTGCCCCTGGGTGACACCCTGGCCCTGCGCCTGGTGGGTTACAGCTACCAGAATGACGGCTTTATCGACAACGTTGAGCTGGGGCAGGAGGACACCAATGACGAGGGCACCGTTGGCGGCAGAGCTGCGCTGCGCTGGGTGCCGACGGAGGCATTGACGGCCGATCTCAGCTACATCTACCAGGAGGTGGAGGGCGCTCTCGGGCGCGTTACTACCATCCACACACCCTCCGGCGACCTGGCCTTCAATGCGGATCGCCGCGATATGGTCTCCGGTATAGAGGATCAGCAGACCGACAAGCACGACATTCTCAACCTCAATATCGAATACGCTTTCGACCGCTTTACCGCGGCCCTGATCGCCACTTCCAGCGAAGAAAAATTCAAGCGCGTGACGGACCAGAGAGAGTTTATCGGCCTGACTCAGGGGTGTGCCTGTGATTTCCTCGACGACGGCAACAACAGTGTGGTCGATACCGATATTCTGGAAGTGCGGCTGGTATCCCGGGGAGACTGGGCCGTTGACTGGATCGCAGGCGCCTACCGCGAAGAAGCCGATACGCGTACACAGCAGTTGGTACGCTATTTCGGTCAGCCGGCACTCGCCCTCGGTTTTATCCCCCTGACCGACGGTTCCGTTCAGATAGACGCGCAGCACGCTTTGGGCCACGAGGAGTCCGCAGTCTACGGCGAGCTGGGCTTCCACCTGAGCGCCGCCGCCAATCTGACGCTGGGCTACCGGCGCTCCGATGTCGAGTTCTCCGATAGCTGGCTACAGGCCAGCGGGCTCTTCGACATGGTCAATGGCGCCACAGCGCTGGTAGGTCAGACATTCGAAACGCAGGAGGATGTCAATACCTACAAGGTGCTGTTGGAGTACAGTTTCACCGATGGTCTCTTCGGCTATGCCTCCGCCACCTCGGGCTACCGGCGCGGCGGCTTCAATTTCCCCACCCTGACATCGCCATTCAGCACCTTCGATTCCGATACCCTGTGGAACTATGAAATCGGTCTCAAGAGCAGCCTGCTGGGCGGCCGGCTAACAGCCAATGTCGCCGCCTATTACCTGGACTGGGACGACATGCAACTGGTGGTACAGGATTCGGTGACCTTCGCCCGGGCTACCGCCAATGTCGGTAAGGCGGCGATCCCCGGGCTGGAGTTCAGCCTGGTCTACCAGGTCAGTGACAATTTCGATGTGTCCTTCAGCGGTTCCCTGAGCAGCCCCGAGTTGAAACAGGATGTTCCCGGCGGTCTTTCCGGTAAAAAAGGCGACTCCCTGCCGGGCTCCGCGAAAGAGAATTTCGCCCTGGCGGCCAACTGGCGTAAGCCGCTGCCGGCGGGAATGGAGCTGTTTGCCAGCGCCAGCTACAAATACGTCGGCGAAAGGCTCAACGATTTCAATACGGACCTGGACGTAAGGCTTCCGTCTTACGATCTGCTGGATATGCGCGCCGGTCTGGTGATTGGCGACAGTTACAGTATCTCCCTTTTCGCCCACAACCTCCTGGACGAAAGCGTCGTGTATTTAATAGATCGCCAGGGGCCGGGTTTTGAATCAGTACCCACCAACAGACCCAGAACCCTGGGCCTGGATCTCAGTTGGAATTTCTGAGCGCCGCGTTAAAAGGCTTTGCCAGCCAGGGCTTATTGAACAGAGGTTGTAAGAAATCCCGCCGTTTTATCGACCACTCAGGAGCGCAAAACGCGGTGGAGAAGAACTTGTATGTTTCTATCTCGCGGTCACTTTCTGATTGTCGGGAATCTGGCTGCGGGACTCGATTCCCGCACAGAGTTTCGAGTGAAATGCCCGGTCAATCGGATAGAAGACCATCACCACGCCTGCCGCCAAGGTCAAGAGCGCGGGCATTGCAGTCATGATCAGCCGAATTTCGTCGAGAGTGGCGCCGTTCTCCGCGCTGTTGGCCTGATAGCCTGCCCACTGCAGCAGCAGGCCCAGACCGCCGATGCCAATGCCGAGGGCGATTTTCTGGGTGAGAGCCATCAGCCCGAACAGCAGCGATTCGGCGCGGAGGCCGCTCTTGTACTGACCGAATTCCACCGTATCCGGCAACATGGACCAGATGCTCAGCACGAATCCGCCCGCGCCGATGCCGTAGACGGCCATAATGGCGGTCACCGCGGCTGTCGAGGCGGGCTGCAACTGGTAGAAGGCGATCAAAACCGCGAGTTGGAGACCGCTGGCCCCGATCCAGACAAATCGCTTGTTGAGCAACTCTGCAGAAAAGGACCACAGCGGGATGGAGATGGTCGCCGCGATGACATAGGCGGCCAGACTCTGGCCAATGGCAGCGGACGCGGCCTCGGCGGTATAGTTCAGGTAATAGACCGCGCCTTTGAGGAAGATATTGGTGGCGGTTGTGTAGGCGAGGACCGCCAGCAAGAGCAGGGCGAAGGGCCAGTTGTTACGAAACGCGGTGGCGGCTTGGCGCGGGTTCGGGGGGCTGACTGCCACTTGCTGGCGGGCTTCCGTGGCGGATAAAAAAGTAATCAGGCACATCAGTGCCGCAAGGCCGCCATAGATTGCTGCCACGCCAACGAAGCCAGTCCGCCTGTCGCCGCCGCCCAGGGTGTCGGCGATTTCCAGAGTGTAACGTGCGACCACCAGGGCCCCGAGGGTGGCAAAGATCATGCGCGCGGCGCTGACCCGCCCGCGCTGTAACGAATCCGCGGTCAGCCGTGCGGAAAGCGCGCTGTAGGGAACGGATACTATGGTGTAGAAGCTGCGGAAAAGCATATGGGTCAGCAGCAAAGCCCCGGCGCTGGCCTGCCCGGCGAAAACTGGCGCGGCGAACATGGCCAGGAAAGATGCGCCCAGCGGCAGGCTGCCGAACAACAGATAGGGGCGGTAGCTTCCCCAGCGGCTGCGGGTTTTCTCCGCGTAGTAGCCCATTACGGGGTCCGTCACGGCGTCCCAGATCATGGCCACCAGGATGATCAGGCCCGCGGTGGCGGCGTTCACGCCGAGTACGTCTGTGTAAAAAAAGAGCAGGTAGAAAGAAGTGCTGGACCACAGGAGGTTGAGCCCGGCATCCCCGACGCCGTAGCCTGCCAGGGTTTGTGGTGCCAGGCGGGTGCCAATGCCCGTCGGCCTGTCGGCTCCCTCCGCATACTGTACTTCCCGATAGGTTTCCAACCAGTTCTCCCTTTTCACTTTTTCTCTGGCCATCCATTGCCGCACCCGCGGTGCCTGGCGGATCATATTCATCAGGCTCGATGGGCGGGGTGATAGAATACGCTGCCACTCCCTCCCCGATCGATTGCGCAGGCTATTAGTGGTAGTGGCGAACTATCCAAGTGGATGATATTTATATGACAACCAGAGCAATCCGTAAACCCCTCCAGGAGCGGGCGGAGGCGACCCGGGAGAAAATTCTCGATGTCGCCCGCCAGCATTTCGCTGAGAACGGCTTTTCCGGCACAAGCCTGCGCGATATCGCCCGGGATTGCGGCGTGTCCCATGCGATGATTCGCTACCATTTCGCCACCAAGGATAATCTGTGGCGGGAAGCGGTGCGCGACATGTTTGCCCGCCTGCGTGCCGAGTTGGGCGTTGCCGAAGGCGAGCTGGCCAGTCTCGATACCCTGGAGGGACTGCGGGAGTTCCTGCGCCGCTACATCCATTACTGCGCCAGGCATCCGGAACACGCGCGCATTATGATCTCCGAGTCGGTGCACGGCGGCGAACGCCTGCAGTGGATGGCGCAGGAGTTCATCCAGCCCGGGCACGCCATTTATGCGGCACCCATCCGGCGCCATATGGAAAAGGGCAATTTGCCGCAGGCCTGGCTGCCGTCCCTGATGTTCACGGTGGCGGCCATCTGCCAGATGCCTTTCGTGCTGGCCCCGGAAGCGAAAGAGGTTTACGGCGTCGACATGCTATCCGAGCCCGCCGTAGAGGCCCATGTGGATTCGGTGCTTTCGCTCCTCCTGCGCCTGGAACCCGCCGGACACAAGCGGTGGCCAGCGCTTCCCGACTGGCTGAAAAATTGACCCGCTGACCGCTCCTCCCAGCCCCCTTCTCTCTGTCGCCCGGTATTGCCGGGCTGTCTCTGTGGCCCCCCTGTACGATTGCGCTTGGCAGGGCCGGCGGCCCTGAACCTATTTGCTTGACAAGCTGCCCGAGAAAGCAAATCATCCGAGCGGATGGTTTTGTGTGTAGGCAATAAGCGACAAGACAGGGAGGAGGGTGCCATGAATCAGAAGCAGGTGTTGCCCCTGAGTTCCGCAATCGCCCTGGGGCTCGGCCTTGTGCCGGGCGCGGTGGCGCAAACGAATACCCATGCGGGCCAGGAGGTCCTGGAGCAGGTGACTGTCACGGCCACCAAACAGGAAGCGACTGTGCAGAGCATTGGCCAGACCATCAACGCCATTTCCGGCGATGCGATTCGCGAGATGGGTGTCGACAGTGTGGAAGACCTGGCAAATGTGGTGCCCGGCACCGGATTTTTCAATTCCGACGCAGGGGGCGTCCCAGTGCTCCTTATCCGCGGCGTGGGCCTGCAGAATTTTCGCATCAATGACACACCGACCACCGCCCAGTACGTGGACGAGATCTATCAGGTTACCGTCGCCCAGAGCGTAGCCACGCTGTTCGACCTGGAGCGCGTGGAGGTACTCAAGGGGCCCCAGGGTGGTCTCTACGGCCGCAACGCGGTGGGCGGGGCTGTGCAGATCATTTCCGCCAGGCCCAACTTTGAAGAGTTCGAAAGCTCCGTCTCGATCAATTATGAGGAATACAACCGCCTGGATACCGAGGTCGTGGTCAGCACCCCTTTGAGCGACACCTTGGCTTTCCGGCTGAGCGGCAAGCGGATCACTTCCGACGATACCTATTTTCACAGCACCACCGGCCATTTTGACCACGGAGAGGAAGATCGCTGGGGCGCGCGCGGCATGCTTGAGTTCAACCCCAGTGAATCCACCAATCTTCTGTTCAAGGTGCACGCCGGTAGCGATCAGTCAGAAATTGCCCTGGGTCGCGGCATTGGACTCTACGAACCGGGTACAGGGCGTGTCGCCGCGGCCCAGGGAGTCCAGGACACTGCTGACTCCGCCATCCTGAGCCAGCAACTGAGCGACATGAACTTTATCTGCAGCGATATTCTCGCCGGTGGCCGCGCACCATCGCGCTGCGAAACCCTGAGCGGCCAGACCCCCGATGAACTGGGTTTCAACTCCCGGTATGACAGCGCCAGCTTGTCCAGGCCGCAACTGGACAACAGCTGGTGGGGTGCTTCGCTGCAGGGGAGCTGGGAGTTCGGGAACTTTAGCTTCAAGTCCATTTCCGCCTATGACACCTTCGACTACGGTCGCTACATCGACCAGGACACCATGCCGGACCGGCAGCAGGAAATCGATTACAACACCGAAATCACCGCCTGGTCCCAGGAATTCCGCCTGCGCCACGATGACGGCGGCAACTTCGCCTGGGTGCTCGGCGCAAGCTACGCGGAGGATGAGCAGGTGGAGGATACCCTGCTGTTCGCCGATTCCGGCCTCCTATCCTCTACGTTGGGAGGGCTGACTCGCGTTGCGCAGCAATACACCCAGACCACGAAAGCCTTCGCAGCCTACGGCCGGGCCGACTGGCAGTTTGCCGACCCCTTTAACCTGGTGTTGGAAACCCGCTACACGGATGAAGAGAAAGGTTTCGATGGCTCCACCTTCCTGCCTCAGGTGGGCGTGGTGCTGGCAAGCGCCGACGATGCCGGCACCAGCTACAGCCCCATCAGCGGCAAGGTGGCGTTGGAATATTCGTCGGGCAACGACTCGCTGTTTTACCTGTCCCTGTCCGAGGGCTTCAAGTCCGGTGGTTATTTCGGCGGTTTTGCCACCGCCAACGCCCAGCTGGTGCCTTTCGACGAGGAAACCATCACCGCCTGCGAGGCCGGCTTCAAGTCCGATTTTCCCGCGCAGAGTCTGCGCGTCAACGGATCGGTTTTTTACTATGACAGGGAAGATGTACAGGCAAACGGGCTGGATCCGAACGGCATTGTGCCCATCGCGCGCCTGACCAACATTGGCGATGTGGAGGCAGTCGGCGTTGAACTGGAAACCCTCTGGAGTCCGATAGATCCCCTGATCATTCACGCGGGCATTGTGTGGCTGGAGAGCGAAATCGTCGAGTCCGCCCAGACGGTGGCGAATCTCTTCCGTACCTCCAACGCGGTGCCCCTTGAAGGAGCGCGGGTTCCCAACCAGCCGGAACTGACCGCCAATCTCCTGGCGCGTTACGAAACAGCCCTCAGCGACTCCCTGCTCGGCGCCGTGCAGCTCGAATACAGCTATCGTGGTGAGCAGGATCTTTCCCTGGTCGCGCAGCCGGAAGAAGCTTTCATCACAACCGAGGGCGCCTACAGCCTGGTCAATCTGCGCACCCGTATCGGTGGGCTGGACGGCGACTGGTCCGTCTCCGCCTATGCGACCAACCTGCTGGACGAGGAGTATCGCACCAACGCCGGCGGCACTAGCCCTGCCGGTGCCTTCGAGGTGTTCGGTGCTCCGCGGATTGTGGGTGTCGGTTTCGATTACCAATTCTGACTCGTCTCTCTAGTGTGGTGTCTCATACTAAATGTGGTTATCAGAGCCCCCCAAATTGTTCACAGTTAGGCGCCGCTCGCAGGGAATGGCGTGCCCTTTTCAAGAGCGGCAACGCAGCTGTGGACGATTTGGGGGGCTCCCTCCGGGCGGGCCGCTAAGCAGCCATCTGCGGCGTTGCATTTGCTTGACGTAGAACAACTACGCCAGCGCAAATGCGCCTTGCATCTGGCCGCTTAGCGGCCCGCTGATAACCGCATTTAGTATGAGACACCACACTAGCTGTATGGCGCCACCCTTCGCCCAATTCCATTTGCAGCGGTGAACCCGGAGGTGAGCTGGGCACAAGCAGCCGCTGCTTTTTTTTTTCCAACAGTCTTGAGTCCAATGGATACCTTTCTCGATCAGCAAAAAAAAACCAACGCGCTCGACCCTGAAGCGGTTCTCGACACCCTGTCCCTTCGGGAAAAAGTCGAGATGTTGTCCGGGAGCGGCTTTTACAAAATCCACGCGGAAACGAAGCAGTGGGGTGCCCGGCCCTATCCCGCAGGGGGCGCTAACGCCAGGCTGGGTATGGCGGGCCTGCAATTCAGTGACGGCCCTCGCGGAGTAACGGTGGGCGCCTCCACCTGCTTTCCGTGCTCCATGGCGCGTGGCGCGACTTTCGATCGCGCTCTGGAACATCGCATTGGCGAGGCCATGGGTATAGAAGCGCGCGCACAGGGTGTCAACCTGCTTGCCAATGTGTGCATTAACTTGCTGCGCCACCCCGCCTGGGGGCGCGCTCAGGAGACCTACGGCGAGGACACTTATCATCTGGGAGAGATGGGCGCAGCGCTAGCCTGCGGCACCCAGCGCCACAATGTGATCGCCACAGTCAAGCACTTCGCCCTCAATAGCATGGAAAACAATCGCTTTAACGTCGATGTCCGTGTGGAAGAGCGCACATTGAGGGAAGTATATCTGCCCCATTTCCGCAGGGTGATCGAGGCCGGCTGCCTGTCGGTGATGAGCGCCTACAATAAGGTCAACGGAGACTACTGCGCCCACAACCGGCATCTGCTTACCACCATATTGCGCGATGAGTGGGGCTTCGAGGGTTTTGTGCACTCGGACTGGGTGCTCGGCCTTTACGGACCGGATGCCATTACCGCCGGCCTGGATATCGAAAATCCGGAACCCGTATGGTTCGGTGAAATGCTGCTGGCATCCATTCTGGCGGGCGACATCGACACCCGGTACGTGGATCGCGCCCTGCGCCGGGTGCTTTCGGTGCTGGACAAGGTGGCGCGCACCGCGGATCCGCTTCCCGACTATTCGCTGGATCTTGTGGCGTCGAGGCCCCATGTGCAGCTCGCGCTGGAAGCCGCGGAAAAATCCGCGGTTCTGTTGCAAAACCGGCAGCTGCTGCCGTTGGCCCGCTCTGAGGTGCGCAAACTCGGCGTTTTCGGCCGCCTGGCGACACTGGCCAATACCGGCGATAATGGCTCTTCTCGGGTCAATGCGCCCCATGTTGTCACGCCGCTCGAGGGCCTTGCCGACTATCTGGGCGCTGGCCGCGTCATTTTTGCCGGGGACGAACAGGATCCGGCCGCTGCCGGTCGGGCCGCTCGGGATTTCGATGCCGCCGTCGTGGTGGTCGGCTACACGGCGGAAGAAGAGGGGGAGTACATCCCGGGCGATGTCAATCTCGGACAGGACAATTTTCCGGAACGCCTCTCATCCATATTATCGGAGGCGCAGCAGCGCAGCGGCGGGCGGGACATAGGCGGTGACAGACGCTCCCTCTCCCTGCCCGATGAGCAGATCGCCCTGATTCGAAGCCTGGCCAGCAACAACTCCCACACCCTTGTTGTGCTGGTGTCTGGCTCGGCGGTCATGGTGGAAGAGTGGATTCACGCGGTGCCCGCGGTACTGCAGACATTTTATGCCGGCATGCAGGGTGGTACGGCGCTTGCCCGGTTGCTGTTTGGCGAGACTTGCCCCAGTGGGCGCCTGCCATTCACGGTGGCGCGGGACGCGGCCGATTATCCCTTTTTCGACCCGGACGCCGCGCAAATCGACTACGGCTATTGGCACGGCTACCCGCTTTTTGAGCGGGAACATTTGCGCCCCAGGTTTCCATTCGGATACGGTCTGGGCTACACCAGTTTCCGTTATTCGAGGCTGTCGGTGGTCCGCAGTGAGCGCGGGTTGAACGCGGAAGTGATCGTCACCAATACGGGCAACTGTAAAGGAATAGACACGCCGCAACTCTATATCGGCTGGCCCGGCCTCGCGGCACAACGACCACGCAAAAGTCTGCGCGGCTTTGAGCGTGTCGAGTTGAACCCGGGAGAGAGCCGTTGCATCTGCTTCCACATTGCGCTGGAGGACCTCGCATGGTTCGACCCGAGCAATGAATGCTGGAAGATAGAGCGGGGCCCGCATTGCGTCAGTGTAGGGTGCTCGAGCGCAGATGCTGAGGCAATGCAGGAAATCGTCGAATTCGAGCAAGAAATCAACCTCGGTTTCTAGCGTGGTGTAAGAGCCTGTTTAAAGTCTTCAAAGATTCGGTCTCAGTGCGGGACCGGGTGGGGTGCCGCTTTCCGGGACACGGGCTGGGCGCCCCCCTTAAATACGTCCTTGTACGCTCGTAATCGGCATCCATGCCTCATACGGTCCCGGAAAGCGGCCCCCCACCCGGCCCTGGAGAGTTCCGTGCAAGAGTCCAAACAGGCTCTTAGAGGCCCTGTAAAAAGGCCGACGGCCACTTGTTGGAGCCTGCAAGCAGGCGCTTGAGAGTTTTGGGCAAGAGGTGTGGATTTTTGTGCATTCGCTTGACCTCAATCCTCACCTATATTGAAAATCTTCTGCTCGACCCTGTCGGCGCATCGATCCTTCCACCGCCCATATACCAATACAACAGCAGGAGGTCAGGATGGAGTACCAACTGAAAATCAACGGCCAAGCGCGCTCCCTGAACGCCGAGCCCGGCACCCCGCTGCTCTGGGTGATCCGGGACGAACTGGAACTGACCGGCACGAAATTCGGCTGCGGCATCGCCACCTGCGGCGCCTGTACCGTCCACTTGAACGGAAGTCCCACCCGCTCCTGCGTCACCCCGATCGAAGCAGCGGTCGGCAGCGCGATCACCACCATCGAGGGTTTGAATGACCCCGTTGCCACGGCAGTGCAAACCGCCTGGCGCGAAAAGGATGTGGTGCAGTGTGGTTACTGCCAGTCCGGTCAGATCATGTCGGCGGTGGGCCTGCTGCGCCAGAACCCGAAACCGACGGATGAGCAGATCGACAGTTTCATGTCGGGCAACGTCTGCCGCTGCGCCACCTATGTACGGATCAAGGACGCCATCAAGCTGGCATCCGGGAAGCTGGAGGCCTGAACCATGACGACCGATATTTCCCGCCGCGGATTCCTGAAGGCCACTGCGGCCGGTGCCGCCGCGCTGATGGTCGGCTTTACGCCCAAGGGGCTGCTGGCCGCCGGCTATGAAGACAGCGCGCTCAACCCCTTCGTCCGCATCGACAGCGAAGGCGTGGTGACCGTGATTCTGAAGCATTTCGAGATGGGGCAGGGCACCAGTACCGGTTTGACCACGTTGGTCGCCGAAGAGCTGGACGCTGACTGGGCCACCGTGCGCATCGAGTTTGCGCCGTCGGATACCGAAAAATACAAGAACCTGTTTTTTGGTGCCCAGGGCACCGGCGGTTCGACCGCCATCGCCAATTCCTATAGGCAGTACCGACAGGCCGGCGCCACCGCCCGCGACCTGCTGGTGCGCGCCGCCGCCCGGCAGTGGGGCGTCGCTGTCGAGCAGATCCGTATCGACAAAGGGGTGATCAGCGCCGGCAATCGCAAGGGCAGGTTCGGTGACTTTATCCGCTTGGCCGCGACGCTGGAGCCCAACCCGGAACCCCGGCTGAAATCGCCGGAGCAGTTCAAGTTGATCGGCCAGGCGAAACTGCCACGCAAGGACTCCCAGGACAAGACCGATGGCAGCGCCAGGTTCGCCATGGATGTAAAGCTGCCCGGCATGGTCTACGCCGTAATCCTGCGCAGCCCCAAATTTGGCGGCACCTTGACCGAGTTCAGTGCCCGTGAGGCCGCCAAGGTACCGGGCTTCGTCGATGCCAAGGCGCTGCCGAACGGCGCCGGCGTGGCTGTATACGGCAGGAACACCTGGGCCGCATTTAAGGCCCGTCAGGCGATCGAGGCGGAGTGGGATTTTGCCAATGCCGAGACACGCAGCTCTGACGCGCTGATCCAGGCCCACCGCGAACTGGCGGACAAGCCACAGTTCCAGGCCCGTGAAGTCAGCACCGACGCCGTACAACCGACGCTTGCCGGCGCGGCCCGGCGGATCGAGGCGGAGTTTGTGTTCCCCTTCCTGGCCCACGCGCCGATGGAACCGCTGGTGTGTGTGGTCGAGCCAACCGCCAACGGCGTGCGGGTACACGATGGCTGCCAGTTCCCGACCATCGCACACGGCGCTGTGGCCGGGGTGCTGAAGCTGAAGCCGGAACAGGTCGAAATCGAGACGCTGTATGCCGGCGGCTCCTTCGGGCGTCGCGCTACGCCGGGCGCCGACTACCATGTCGAAGCCGCGATGGCCTTCGCCCTGCTGGAGCGGAAGACACCGGTCAAACTGCTGTGGAGCCGCGAGGACGATATACACGGCGGTTACTACCGCCCCATGGCCTTGCACAAAGCGGTCATCGGGCTGGATGCCGAGGGCCGTATCCTGGGTTGGGATCACCGTGTCGCCGCCAAATCGATCATCAAGGGCTCGCCCTTCGAAAGCGCCATGGTCCACAACGGCATCGACCACACTACCGTCGAAGGCGTCGCCGACACGCTCTACCGGGTGCCGAATATGGCAGTGGGTGTCAGCGACTTTCACTCCCCCGTACCGGTTCTGTGGTGGCGTTCGGTAGGTAACTCCCACACCGCCTATGCCATGGAGAGCCTGTTGGATATGCTCGCCCACGCCAGAGGCGAAGATCCCATTGCCCTGCGCCTGTCGCTGCTGGACCGGGAGAATAAGGAGCAGGCAAGGCTGGCGGGTGTGATCGAGGCGGCGCGCGACCTGGCGGGCTGGCGGCCGGGACAGAAACGGGGTTTCGCCGCCCACTACTCCTTCGATACCTTCGTCGCCGTGGTGGCGGATATATCCGTGGACGGCAGCAAGGTGCATGTGGACAAGCTGTATGTCGCCGTGGATTGCGGTGTGGCGCTCAACCCGGACGTGATCCGGGCCCAGATGGAGGGCGGCACCGGCTTCGCCCTGGGGGCGATCCTGCGCAACGAGATCACCCTCGACAACGGAGAGGTGATACAGGACAACTTCCCGCAGTACCAGCCGCTGCGGATGCCGGATATGCCCGAGGTGTCGGTGACCATCGTGGGTTCGGCGGAGGCGCCCACCGGCGTCGGCGAACCCGGCGTGCCACCGACCGGACCGGCGGTGGCCAACGCCATTTTCGCCCACACTGGCAAGCGGATCACCGAGCTGCCGATGACCAAAGCCGGTTTCAGCTTTGTCTAGCCGGACACTTGCGTAAAGAGGGGGGCGGCCATGAGCAACCAACTCTCCGACCTGCTGGATGCCTGGCTTAACGCCCGGCATGACGCCCAGTGGGTGCTGGGCACGGTCTACAGGACCGAGGGCCCGGCCTACCGCAAGGCGGGCGCGATGATGCTGGTCAACGGCCTGGGTCAGCAGTTCGGACTGCTCAGCGGCGGCTGCCTGGAGTCCGACATCGTCCGCAACGCTCGCCGCGTGATGCTCAGCGGCAAGCCGCTGACCCTGGTCTACGATGGCAGCGACGAGGACGACCTGTCGTTCCGCCTCGGCATCGGCTGCGGCGGCAAGGTGTACATCATGCTGCAGCCGCTCTCGGAGGATAACGACCTGGACCTGCCGGCGGTGGCGGCCGCCCTGGGCAAGCGGCAGCCCGGCGTCTACTACCAGCAGATCGGCGGCAGGCTGGCCCGTTTCCAGGCCGGCAAAGCTGGCCAAACTAGAGAGCTGCGCCTATTGCAACGCAGCCGGATCGACGATGGCTGGCTGGTCACGCCGATCCTGCCCGAGCCCCACCTGCTGGTGGTGGGCGGCGGTCTCGACGCCCGCCCGCTGGTGCGTATCGCCAAGACACTGGGCTGGCAGGTGACGCTGGCAGACCCGCGCCCAGCCAACGCCCGTGCCGAGCATTTCCCGGATGCGGATCGGGTCCTCCGGGATATTGGCCAGCTCGGCCGCTATGCCCTCGAGCACAGCGTCGATGCGGCCGTGCTGATGGCACATAACATCGATCTCGACGCCCGGGGGTTGCGGCATCTGCACGACAGCGGGCTCAAACACATCGCCTTGCTTGGACCTCGCCACCGTTTCCATCAGGTGCTGGAACGGGCTGAGCTGCGTGAAAACGAACTGGGCTGCCCGGTATCGGGCCCGGCCGGGCTGCCAATCGGCGGGCAACTGCCGGAGAGTATCGCGCTGTCGATCCTGGCTGAATGTCACGCCGTGCTACACCGCCAGGCGGAGAGCGCCCGACTGCAGGCGGTGGTCCAGTGAGGATCGCCTGCCTGCCGTTACAGAAATGTCGCGAGCAGGGAAATATGCTCCCGGGCGCCCCCCAGGCTCTTCTCCTTCAATTCCCTGCCCGTTTACATGTAAGCCACAATAGTGCCCCGCAGCCTTGCGGGGCAAATCCGAAAAAATCGCTTTCGCGCCAATCATAAAACTGCATCGCAGTTTTCTATGGTATATCAGGAATCCCGCGCCAGCTGTCTGGTTCTGGCCTGGCCATCTCTGTATAGTCCGCCGCGCAATTTTGGCATCGATGTCGCCCGTGCGACGTACCCCGCCCCCGCAGTTGATGGATGCTGGACGGCTGCGCCCGGAACAAAACGCTCCCAAGAAGAACGACTAAGAAGAACGACATTTCGCGCTTTTTCCCGGTGGAAAAAGCCGCGGGACCTGCTTTGCTGCTCTGTGGCCTGAATCCGCCGGGTTGTCAGATGACCCCATATCAATTCAAGGATAGTGAAATGTTCGAGATAGTTCTGCTTTTCCTATTGGCCGCGGCCCTGGTGCCGCCGCTCTGCTTGTTGGGCCAGGTATCGGTGCTGAAAAAACGTGTCGAGTGGGTGCTGGCAACCTCGGCTGGCCCCGAGGAGTACGGCTATGCCCTGGCCGAGGCCCAACGCGATCTGGTGCAGTCCTTCGATGTTTTCGACAGCCTGCTCGCCTCCCTGCAATATTCACATGGAGTCCTGAGCCCTACCGCCCGCCTCTTCGTCTCCACCTTCCGCGAGCGGGCCGCCGCCTACGTGGAGCGGGGTTGTGAAGGCAGCCTCCTAAGCACGCAACTGCGCGAGGATCGCTTGAAACAGCTGGCAGTGATATTGGCGCAGAAGCACCAGGCGGATCTCACGCGGCGGGGCTATCCGCCAGTGAATCCGGATGCGCTGGACAACGGGGATTTCAGCGAATATCTCAGGCTCCTGAAGTATTTTGTGCAGTGCTACCTGGCGCATATCGAAGGCGCGGAAAGCGGACGGGCCGTCGGGGCCAGGCTCTTCCCAGCAGAGGCTTTTTGAGGCGATGATGGAAAAGACATCGACGACTGTGCCCGCGATTATCGGGCTGTGCCGGGAATGGTGCCGGGAAACGGAAACTATCTGGCCCCGCCTGCAGAGGTTTGTGGAGCAGATGTCCGACAGGATACGAATTAGCGAATTGGGAGTCCGGGTTCAACGGGAGCTGCCGGAAGATTCCCACACCGTTGCGGAGTTGGCCTATTGGCAGGTGCAATGGGTACTGGGCATGGAGCCGGCGCAGCTTTGTGACAATACGGTTGCCATTGCGCGCTTCTGTCGGGTATTTCTCTTCGCCGGCGAACTGGACCGGCGCGCCCTCCCGCCGGGCTCGGAACAGCTTTTCGAAGAACTGCTGGAATATACCCAGTGGATGGAAACCATTCTGCTGACGGAAATACAGGGCAGAGCCAAATCTCACCGGTTGGAGCAACTGGCGAATGCTATCCACCGCAGTTGCCGGGAGCTGCCGGAACCTGCGCGGTTTTCACGGTTTTGCGGGCCACTTACAACGCTTTCAGGGAGCGAGCGGTAGTTTCAGCTTCTCCTTGTAGGATGGGCACGCTACGCTTTGCCCATCCTAAAAAAATTGCCCCTGGCCCCCGTCGGCTCTGCTACCGGGGGCGGACACTCCATAAACATTTCCCCTTTATTTTTCTTTCGAGTAGCTACTCACCCATAGGGCTCCCGCAGTGATTTAAGGGAATCACCTTGTAGGAGATGTAATAAAGCGGCGAGCCAAGATCTAGCTCAGTAGGAGGTCAGTCCCCTAAACTGGTTGAGTTTTGAAACACAAGGTCGCTAAGCGCCTTAAACCAGAAGGGGACTGACATGAATAACTGTGGCAT
>NZ_JBOFOC010000001.1:0-8342 GCF_051659245.1 Microbulbifer sp. | reverse complement strand
TCGATCGCGGCCATGGGCCGCTCCTACAGGGGCCGGAGATCCGTCGAAGCATACCGTTCCTGCGCCGGAACGACGAAAAACATTTGTAGGAGCGGGCCATGCCCGCGATTGGACTGCGCTACGAAGCGGGATCGATCGCGGCCACGGGCCGCTCCTACAGGGGCCGTAGATCCGTCGAAGCAAACCGTTCCTGCGCGGGAACGACGAAAAACATATTGTAGGAGCGGGCCATGCCCGCGATCGGGCTGTGCTACGAAGCGGGATCGATCGCGGCCATGGGCCGCTCCTACAGGGGCCGTAGATCCGGCGAAGCATACCGTTCCTGCGCCGGAACGACGAAAAACATTTGTAGGAGCGGGCCATGCCCGCGATTGGACTGCGCTACGAAGCGGGATCGATCGCGGCCATGGGCCGCTCCTACCAGGTGCGTAGCGCCAACTATCCGGCCTCGCGCAGATACACCCGCAACGCCGCCAGAAACGGCTCGCGGGACAACGCCAAATCCCGCCGCTGCCGGCGCAGGCTCACCGCCGGCTGGTGATCCACCCGGGTAAACTCCGGCAGCTGGCCGCTTTTATCCCCCAGCACCAGAACCGGCATGGCCGCGTAGCCCACCTGGCGATAGGTCTCGCCACTTTTGTCGCGGAAAATTTCCGCCACCTGCAGGTTGGGGCGGCTCTGCACCTGCACCTGGCGCAGGTCGCCGTGCTGGTTCCGGTGCAGTCCCGCCAGCAACTGCCGCTGGTACTGGATGCCCGGGTCCGCGCCCTGTGGGTCCAACTGCACCAGTTTTCTCTCGCACCATTCCACCGATACCTTGCGGATCGACTTGCGCGCCTTGATCCAACTCAGCGCGATGGCCTGGGGCCGCTCGGGGCAGAGCAGCACCTGGCGGTAGCACTGGCGCAGGTGGGCGCGGGGATGGCCGGCGGTGGAGAGCAGGTCGCGCAACTGGCGGTCCCGTTCCGGGGCGGGGCGCTCCGCCAGTACCGTCTTGAATTCGGTCACCGCTTTCGAGAAGGCGGTTTTGTCCATATTCAGCTGCTGCGCCAGTTCGATAACCGGCGCGGGCACGCAGAGCAGGCCGGGAATCTGCAGGGTGGCGCGGGCGTCGCCGGGAGTGCCCGGGGAATCGCAGTAGTCCAGCTGAGCGTAGAGAGCGCCGGCGAGGGCGAAGGGCTTTTCGAAAGTACCGCCCAGCAGTTCGGCGGCATTGCGGGCGAAAACCGGTTGCAGCAGATAGTGCTGCCAGGGCCTGGGTGAATTCTGCAACTGCTCCAGCGCGTTGCGCAGTTTGCCGGCGCTGGCGTGCAGTTTGTCGAGCAATGGCGGAATGCGCCGCGCCAGCTTTTGCTGGTCGTCCATCTGGAATTCTCCCCTGTACTTCCCGAAATAATAACCCACTTAATAAACCGTTATCAATTTTGCGATCAAAACCGGGATCAGGCCTCGGAGTAAAACCGGAGGCCACCAGGGTGGGGGGGAGCAGTGGGCGCATGCCGGTATCCAGCGCTGCGGGGTGGAGGCAGGGCTGGTAGTGCCGTTGCAGTTGTCTCCCTACCATTCCCGGTATGAACCGAATCGAATTTCGAGAGGGATTGCTACGGGTGATGGAGCGCAAGGTGCATTGGGCCTGTCCGGCGTTTTCCGGCGGGCTGGTGCCGAAGGAGCGGTTGCATATCCACCTGGAACAGGAGTATGCGGTCTACGTGCGCGATCTCCCGGTAATGCTCGGCCGCGCCTATGTGCAGTGCCCGATGGCCAAGGTGCGGCGGGAGCTGGCGGAAGATCTCTACGAGGAGGAGACCGGCGGCCTGAGCGGCGGCAGGCCGAATTCGGAGCTGTTCCTGGAGTATCCCCGCGGTCTGGGGATGAACCTGGATCGCTTCAGGCGGGTGAAGCTGCTGCCGAAGGCGGCGGAGTTTCGCGCGCTGTTGGATGATGCCGTCAGCCATCACGGCTGGGAGGTGGCGGCGGCGGTGACCACGATTTTCCTCGAGGGTACCGAGTACGAGCGCGGTGAGCTGGAGCCCGGTGCGCCCCGGCGCCCGCAATTCCCGCTTTCCCAGCATCCGCTGGTGAAACACTATGGTCTGCCGATCGAGAACCTGGCCCTGGCGCGGGTGCACCGGCAAGTGGAGCGGGGGCACCGCAAGGTCGCCTGGCACCTGATGCTGGATTTTGTGGAGGAGGGCGCCCGCCCGCGGGTGCTGCAGTGGATGGGGCAGGTATTGCACGGCTGGCAGGCCTATCGCGATGAGGTGGCCGAAGCCTGTGGCCTGATGAGGTCCGACGGCGGCGCTGCAAATTCGCGGGCGTCGTCGCTATAATCCCGCGCTCGACTCAACCAAGCAAGTACCGCGCATGAACGCTCCGGTCCCCGACCTCTCCGCCATTCACGATTTTCTGTTGTGCCCCACGCCGGACGCCTGGGTGCGGGCCGCGCTGGCGTCGCCGGAATTGATGCTGGTGGACCACGCCAACTGCGAGAAGAAGGCGGCGGGAACGGCGTTGAACCTGATGTTCCGCTACCTGGACAACTTCGACCTGCTCAACAAGATGTCGCGTCTGGCCCGGGAGGAACTGCGCCACTTCGAGCAGGTGCTGGCGATTATGAAGAAGCGCGGCATCGCCTATCCGCATATCAGCGCCTCCCGCTACGCCGCGGGCCTGCGCGAGCAGGTGCGCAACGCGGAGCCGGGGCGGCTGGTGGATACGCTGATCTGCGGTGCGATTATCGAGGCCCGCTCCTGCGAGCGCTTTGCGCGTATCGCGCCGCACCTGGACGAGGAGCTGCAGAAGTTCTACCTGTCGCTGTTGAAATCCGAGGCCCGGCATTTTCGTGATTACCTGGCCCTGGCGCGGAAGGCCGCCGCGGAGGATATCGAGCCCCGGGTGCGGCAGTTGCTGGAGGTGGAGAGAGGACTGGTCGAGGGGAGTGACGGCGAATTCCGTTTCCATAGCGGAGTGCCCGCCGGTTGAGTTAAGACTCGGCACCCGTAGGAGCCTGCTTGCAGGCGAAAAGATCAGTGTCGAATGGCACTAAGTTAAGCGGAAGCCCCCTGTAGGATGGGCAAAGGAGCGAAGCGACGTGCCCATCTTCCGATTAAGCGCAAATGGCCTTATTTGTAGGGTGGATAAGCGAAGCGCATCCACCAGCCTGGGGCGGCGGATGCGCTTCGCTTATCCGCCCTACGGGAGCCGGAAACCGCTTAAGTAAGTGCCATTCCGGCCTAACCCAACGGTATTTGGTCTAACTGCGGTCGATTTTCTCCAGCAGATTGACGAATTCCTCAAGCTCCGCCGCGTTTGCGTAGTCGACCGTGTACTTGTTGTGAAAGAAAATGGTCAACTGCACCTTCGGTGAACTGATAAAAACCGTATAGCCGTCGAAATCGGTGCTTGCGGTCAGGCCGCGGTAGTGCCAGCCGTCTTCCTCTTTCACCCCTTTTCTGGTGATCTTGTCAAACACGCTCAATGCTTGTTTGACGTCGATTTTGTGCTCTTGGTCCACGTCTTTGCCCGTTGTCGGAGGTAGCTTATACCACGCTATAGTATCTATTCGATCCCGGCAATCCCACATAAGGAGCAGACATGGGTGAGAGCATTTCCAGCGAGTCCCTGAAACAGCTGTTTACCGAGGCGCGCACCCACAGTCACTGGCTCGACAAGCCGGTGAGCGACGAGACCCTCAGGCAGCTGTACGATCTGATGAAAATGGGGCCCACCAGCGCCAACAGCTGCCCGGTGCGGATTCTGTTCCTGCGCAGTAAAGAGGCCAAGGAGCGCCTCAGGCCGGCGCTGAACCAGGGCAATGTGGAGAAGACCATGGCCGCGCCGGTAACCGCGATCATTGCCCACGATATGCATTTTTTTGAGTACCTGCCGAAACTCTTTCCCCATGCGCCGGCGCGGGACTGGTTCGTGGGCAACTCCGAACTGGCGGCCGCCACGGCCTTCCGCAACGGTTCCCTGCAGGGCGGTTATTTCATTCTCGCCGCGCGCGCGGTGGGCCTGGATTGCGGCCCCATGTCCGGTTTCGACAACGCCGCGGTGGACAAGGAATTCTTCAGCGAACCTTGTGATAGCAGGGTGTTCCAGCAGGAGCACTCCCCGGACAGCCATATCAAATCGAACTTCCTGTGCAACCTGGGCTACGGCGATCCGGTAATGCTGCACCCGCGCAGCCCGCGGTTCGATTTTGACGACGTGTGCAAATTCATCTGACAAATCGCAGAGCGAACGCAATCTCGACGGTGGTGGCTCCTGTGGGAGCCAGCCCTGCTGACGAAGCGGGTGCTGCCGGTACTTCAATCGCCTGCAGGCAGGCTCTCACAGTGTGTCATTCACCGATAGTCCGAAACTTGAGATTTGAAAGCGGGCACCTGTATTAAAAATGTGGCTTTGCCACCATCAGAAAAACAATGGCAATCATCAGCGGAAATGCCGCGGCGCCGAGTGCGCACCAGAGTTTCATCACCCGGTGGACCTCGGCCTCACTGGACTTGTGGGCGTGCAGTCTCAGGCGATATTGCAAAACCACCACCGGCAGCCACAGCAGGCCAACCAGCACAGTCAGGATCATGGCGAGTTTCAGCCAGGATTGCTGCAGCCAGGTGGGGTTGATGGACAGCATTCCGGCGGCGCTGCCGAGCAGCATAACGATGGCGCTGGCGGTAAATAGCCAGTCTGCGGTGACCGTTTCGCGGCTGATCCAGCGGAATACCTGCCGGTCCCCGGAAAGCCAGCCGCGCAGCGTATACCAGGCGATACCGACGCCGGTGCCGAGCACGACAATGGCGCTGATGACATGCAGGGTTTTCAACAACAGGTAGATGGACATGGGGCAACCGCGATGAATTTCGCGCTCAAATTACCACAGTTGCCCGGTGCAACATCAATGTCTGCGCCGCACTTTCGCCCGCTCACGGACTGTCGACCGTGACCACGTCGCCCAGCCGCTTCTGTATGATCTCCCGCGTATAGGCCGCCAGCTCCCGGTAAAAGCGCCGTCCCGGCGCGCTGGCGCGCCACGCCAGCCCGTGTTGGCGCAGAATGGGCTGGGCCTTGAGCTCGCTCACATGGAGCGCTTCCGGGTGGTGCATTTCGGAGTGCACGTAGAGACCGGGCAGGAAAGCCACCCCGAGCCCCATCACTACCATCTGTCGCAGGGTGTCCAGGCTGGTGCCCTCGTAGTCCCGCTGCAACTGCGCTCCCAGGTCCTCGCAGATTTCCTGTACCTGGTGGTGGAAGTGGTGTTGTTCCTCCAGCGTGAGCACTTTCTCCCCGCGCAGTTGCGAGGGCATAACCTGGGGTTTCCCCGCGAGGCGGTGGTCCGCCGGAACCACAAATTTGAGGGGTTCGGTAAACAGCGGCTCTACTGCCAAGTCCTCCGCAGTCACCGGCAGCGGGATGATGGCAAGATCGTAGGCGCCCTCCGCCAGCCCTCGCTGCAGCTGCCGTGGCGCGCCCTCCCTCACGTACAGTTTCAGCGCGTGATAACGGGCGTGTAACTCCGGCAGGACGTTGGGTAGCAGGTAGGGGCCGACGGTGGGGGGCACGCCCAGTTTATAGGTGGTCTGGTACCCCTGGGCTAGCATCTGGGCATTTTCCCTGAGTTCCCGCATGGCCAGCAGAATCTGGCGCGCCTGATCCAGCAGTTCGCGGCCCTCCGGCGTGAGCAGGGTGCCGGCGCGGGAGCGCTCGAACAGGGAGAGGCCGAGCGCGCTTTCCAGCGCTGCAATCTGAGTGGTCAGGGCCGGCTGGCTGACCCCCAGTTCCTCCGCCGCGCGGCGGTAGCTGGACCGCCCGGCGATGGCTGCAAAGTACTCCAACTGCTTGATCGTCGGCGCCTGTCGATTGGAAGCCACGGGATCCTCCGGCGGTTATCTGATAATTAAAGGTTATCATTGAATAGTATTTCATCCTATTGAGCTATCAATAAATAATGATTGCAACAATTGTTCGGTATGTTCACAAAAGGAGTTTCTATGGAGCACGTGATCTCAGGGGTGGCCAAGTTTCAGAAAGAGGTCTATCCGGCGAAGAAAGAGCGGTTTGCCAAACTGGCAAACGGCCAGAATCCGGAGGTGCTGTTTATCACCTGCGCGGATTCCCGTATCGATCCCAACCTGGTGACCCAGACCGAGCCGGGGGAGCTGTTCATCTGCCGCAACGCCGGCAACGTGGTGCCGCCCCACAGCAGTCAGACCGGCGGCATGACGGCGTCCATCGAGTTTGCGGTGGCCGCACTGGGGGTCTCCCATATCGTGGTCTGCGGCCACACCGACTGCGGTGCGATGAAGGGCGCCATCGAGCCGGAGAAGCTGGAGGGGCTGCCCCATGTGAAGGAGTGGCTGGGCCACTGCCGCTCCGCCACCGAGGTGGTGCGCGGGCGGCGGGGCTGCCTGAGCAAAGATCATCTGCAGGAGGTGACCTGCGAGAATGTGGTACAGCAATTGCAGCACCTGCGTACGCATCCCGCTGTCGCCAACGGCCTGGCCAACGGTCGCATCGAGCTGCACGGCTGGCTGTACAACATCGCCAGCGGGGAAGTGCTCTATTACCACGAGCAGTCCGGCGGTTTTAAAGCCATGGACGAGGAATACCGGGCCACGTTCGGGGTCCGTTCAATGGAAGAAGTCGAGGAGTAAGGCTGAGATGAAGTTCGATTTATCTACGCTGCGAGGCGACATCACCGGCGGCGTCACCGCCGGTGTGGTGGCGCTGCCCCTGGCCCTGGCACTGGGGGTGGCCTCGGGGCTCGGCCCCATGGCCGGTATCTACGGCGCCATCGCGGTCGGCTTTTTTGCCGCCCTGTTCGGCGGTACCGGTCCGCAGATATCCGGCCCCACCGGGCCCATGGTGGTGGTTCTGGCCGGTCTCTTTGCCAGCCTCTCCGGCGACGCTGCGCTGATTTTCACCGCTGTGATTCTCGCGGGCCTGATCCAGGTGGCATTCGGCCTGTTTGGCCTCGGCCACTACATACGGTTGGTGCCTTACCCGGTGATCTCGGGCTTTATGACCGGTATTGGCGTCATCATTATTATCCTGCAGCTCAACCCGCTCCTGGGTCACGATTCGCCCAGCGGGACCCTCGGTGCCCTCGGTTTCCTGCCCGCGGCGCTGTCGGACGTCCACCTGGTGAACCTGCTCCTCGGCCTGGGCACCCTGGCGATGGTGTACAGCTGGCCCGCCCGTTTCGGCCGCTACCTGCCGGCGCCGCTGGCGGCCCTGATCGCGGGTACCCTGGTGGCTTATTTCGCGCTTGAGGTGCCCGTGCTCGGCAGTATTCCCACCGGCCTGCCGGAGCTGCACCTGCCGGTATTCAATGGCGACAAGATGTTCCTGGTGGTGGAAGCGGCGGTCATTCTCGCGGTGCTCGGTGCTCTCGACAGCCTGCTCACGTCGCTGGTTGCCGACAACATGACCCGCGAGCGGCACCACAGCAACCGGGAGCTGATCGGGCAGGGGCTCGGCAATACCGCGGCCGGCCTGGTCGGCGGTATCGCCGGGGCCGGCGCCACCATGCGCACCGTGGTCAACATTCGCTCCGGGGGCCACAGCCGCCTGTCGGGAATGGTTCACGCGCTGGTGCTGCTGGCGGTGGCTCTGGGCCTGGGTCCGCTCGCCGCGAATATCCCGATGGCGGTGCTGGCGGGCATCCTGGTGAAAGTGGGCCTGGATATCATTGACTGGAGTTACCTGAAGCGCGCCCACCAGGGCCCGCGTTGGGATCTGATCCTGATGGCGCTGGTACTGGTACTGACCATTTTCGTGGACCTGATCACCGCGGTGGCCGCCGGTGTGGTGCTGGCCGCCCTGGCGTTCGTGAAGCAGGTGGCCCAGTTGCAGATTGCCGGCCTGCGGAACCTGCCGGAACACCTGGACTCCCCGGAGGACAGGGCCATTCTCGAGCGCCATCGCGAGGCCATTGCGCTGTTCGAGTTCAGCGGCCCCCTGAGCTTCGGTGCCGCCGCGGATCTCGGTCACCACGTGCGCGAGCACTGCGAGCCGGGCTCCCGCATTCTGATCCTGGATTTCTCCTCGGTGCCGTTCCTGGACCTGTCCGCAGCGCTGGCGGTGGAGACTATCGCCGCGGATGCCCGCAGCAGCGGCCGGCAGCTGTATCTCGCGGGCATGCACGAGGAGGTGCGTTCCGTGCTCGCCAACCTGAACGGGGGACTGCCTGGGGACGGTCAGTTCCGCGATCGCAGCGAGGCCCTGCGGGTGGGGGACGAAGCTCTGCGGCAGCGGGAAAAAGATAGCGGCGGCAACTGGCTGCCGGCAGGTGCCTGAGCCGCCTGCTGGTGCGTTCGCCGGCGCCCCCATGTAGGAGCGGG